>DASVVZ010000128.1:0-2952 GCA_036389875.1 Pyrinomonadaceae bacterium | reverse complement strand
GGGGTGCTGCGCGTCAGGCTCCCCAAGCGCAAGGAGCAGAAGCAGCAGCGCGTGGAGATTAAAGTTTCGTAAACAGCGAGTTTCGCAAGTAAATGGGATAAGCCTTTCTACTATTCACTATTATGGTTTTTCGCAGGGAGAAAAAGAGAAAGAAGATGCAGGAGAACGAGTTGTCTGAAGAGATGGGCGACGAGGCGACCAACACTTCGGCTGAGGAGATTCGTGTGACGGATCGCCGCCGCATAAACGCGGACGGCGAGGCGCAAGCTGACGCTGCGACGGATGAAGCGCCCAGCCTCAAGCCGCGCTACGTAGAGGAACTGGAAGCGCGCACGCGCGCGGCTGAGCAGAAGATGGCGGACGTGCAGAGCCGCTTTGAGCAGCTTCGCGCGCAGATGCAGCGCGAGACGGACGAGACGCGCCAGCGCCTGAACCGGGCCGCAGATGAGCGCGCCCGACGCGAGAAGGCGGATTTCATCGGCGGGCTTTTGCCTGTGGCGGACAACCTACAGCGCGCCATTCAGGCTGCCGAACTTGGCGGCTCAATCGAGTCCCTGCTCGACGGTGTGCGCGGGACTTTGAACAATTTCGAGAGCGCGCTGCTGGCATCCGGCGTAGAGCCTTTGCAGGCGGTCGGTCAGCCCTTTGACCCCGAACAGCACGAGGCGGTTGATACCGTAGAGGTTGAGCCGGAGCGCGACGGTCTTGTGACGGCCGAGTACAGTCGCGGCTACAGGATGGGCGAGCGACTGCTTCGCCCCGCGCGCGTGCAGGTTGGGCGCTCTCAGGGTACAGAAGCCAAAGTGGCTGCGGAATAACAGCAACAGTTTTCAGTAATCTAATCTAGGAGAATAAAAGTGGCAGCGAAAGATTTGAAGTTTAGGGAAGAGGCGCGCAGCGCTATGCTTCAGGGCGTCAACACGCTGGCGAATGCCGTACGCGTAACTCTTGGGCCGAAGGGCCGGAACGTTGTGCTCGGTAAAAAGTTCGGCTCGCCCGTGATTACCAAAGACGGCGTGACGGTCGCCAAGGAGATTGAGCTTTCAGACAATTACGAGAACATGGGGGCTCAGATGGTGCGCGAGGTTGCCACCAAGACCAATGACACGGCCGGCGACGGCACGACGACCGCGACCGTTCTGGCTCAGGCAATCTTCCGCGAGGGCGTGAAGAACGTGACCGCAGGCGCGAATCCCATGGCCTTACAACGCGGCATTCAGATGGCCACGAAAGCTGCCGTCGAAGAGCTTGAAAGATTGTCGAAGAAGGTCAAGGGCAAGGACGAGCTTGCCAACGTCGCCTCCGTCTCCGCGAACAACGACCGGCAGATAGGAGAGCTTATCTCCGAAGCCATGGAGCAGGTGGGCAAGGACGGCGTTGTCACCGTCGAAGAGTCGCGCACGATGCAGACGGAGTTGGACATAGTCGAGGGCATGCAGTTTGACCGTGGCTATCTTTCCCCTTATTTCATCACGAACCCGGATCGCATGGAGTGCGTGCTGGACGAGCCGCTGATTCTCCTTCACGAGAAAAAGATCGCGGCGATGAGAGACCTGTTGCCAGTGCTTGAGCAGGTCGTGGGCCAGGGCCGCTCGCTTCTCATCATAGCCGAGGAGGTTGAGGGCGACGCTCTGGCAACTCTGGTCGTCAACCGCCTGCGCGGCACCATAAAGGTCTGCGCCGTAAAGGCTCCAGCCTTCGGCGACCGCCGCAAGGCTATCCTTGAAGACCTGGCTGCCTTGACCGGCGGGCGCGTCATCACGGAGGACCTTGGGATCAAGCTCGAGAACGTCACGGTCGAAGATTTGGGCAGGGCCAAGCGCGTCATCGTTGATAAAGAGAACACTACGATTGTCGAAGGCGGAGGCGAAGCCAAGACTATTCAGGGACGCGTGGCAACTATCCGCAGGCAGGTTGAAGATAGCTCTTCCGACTACGACCGCGAGAAGTTGCAGGAGCGGCTGGCCAAGCTTTCGGGCGGCGTCGCCGTAGTCAAGGTCGGCGCGGCCACAGAGACGGCCATGAAAGAGATAAAGATGCGCGTCGAAGATGCTCTTAACGCCACGAAGGCGGCCGCGCAGGAGGGGATTGTTCCGGGCGGCGGTGTCGCGCTGCTCAGGGCCTCTCGCGCCCTGGACAAGCTGAAGACGGACGACCTTGACGTGCAGACGGGCATCAACATAGTCAAGCGCGCACTTGAAGAGCCGCTCCGCCGCATAGCCGAGAACGCAGGCATTGAGGGCGCAATCGTGGTGGGCCGGGTCTCCGAATCCAAGGGCTCCATGGGCTACAACGCTGCCACGAACAAGTACGAGGACCTTGTGGCGGCGGGCATCATTGACCCGACGAAGGTCGTGCGCACGGCGTTGCAAAATGCTGCATCCATAGCCGGGCTCCTGCTGACTACCGACGCGGCAGTCACGGATGCGCCCGAGCCTAAAAAGGCCGCGCCACCCATGCCGGGCGGCGAAGACTACGACTACTGAAGAAGGAAAAAGGCAGAAGTAAAAAGGCAAAAGTGAAGAAAGGAAAGGCATGCTCTTAATCTTCACTTTTGCCTTTTACTTTCTCCTCTTCCCTCAAAAAATATGGCTTGCAATTTGCTGCTGCGAGGTGTGGTATTATTCCCATTGCATGGAAATGCAACAGCGTTTCCGGCCCTCGCATCTAACTGAAGGCAATTTAAGGCCGCCTCAATTTTCGGCGGTCAGGTGATTTGAATACCAAGACGGACATCGCTGTCAAATCTTTGTCACACTCCTGACAACCTTCTGATGGATGCTTGCTCGCCTTGCCTTTCGAATAGTTAGTTGAGAAACGAAATATGATAGACCTAGGGGCATACAAAGATAAATTCGGTGATAGCGGCCAGCGCATTCTTGAGCATGCTCTCAACGAATCGCGCCGGCGCGATCAGAACTACGTCTCGATTGAGCACATCCTTCACGGGCT
>DASVVZ010000127.1:0-13437 GCA_036389875.1 Pyrinomonadaceae bacterium | reverse complement strand
TGATTCTGCAGCAGGAATTATCCGGCGAGCGTCTCGCCGAGGAAATCTCCGCGCTCGTTCGTGAGCCGGACGCGATCACAAAGATGGAAGAAGCCAGCCGCAAACTCGCGCGCGGCGACGCGGCCAGCACGACCGTCGACTTAATGGAAGGGTTGATAAGCGCCAGGCGGTCTTGAGTTTTAAGGTTTCAGTAAAAGCGGCTCTCTGCTGCTCGCTGAAACCCGGAAACTTATGAGAACTATTTTATGTTTCGTCACATTCAACACATACACTTCGTCGGCATCGGCGGCATAGGGATGAGCGGCATCGCGGAGGTGCTGGTCAACCTTGGCTTCCGCGTGTCCGGGTCTGACCTGAAGGGGTCGGATGTGACGAGACGCCTGGAGAAGCTCGGCGTCGAGTTCAGCGAAGGACACAGGGCCGAGAACGTAGGCGACGCGCACGTGGTCGTGCGCTCAACGGCCGTGCGCGACGACAACCCCGAGATAGTGGAGGCTCGTCGCCTGTCGATTCCCGTCATCCCGCGAGCCGAGATGCTGGCCGAATTGATGCGGCTCAAGCCTTACTCTGTGGCGGTCGCAGGCTCGCACGGGAAGACGACCACGACCTCCATGGTGGCCACGGTGCTTGGCCACGCCGAGCTTGACCCGACCATTGTCGTCGGCGGAGTCGTAGGCGCTTTCGGTTCCAACGCGCGGCTGGGCAAGAGCGACCTGATGGTGGTCGAGGCGGACGAGAGCGACCGCTCGTTCCTGATGCTCACGCCCTCCATCGCCGTAGTCACCAACATTGACCGCGAGCACATGGACTACTACACGGACATGGGCGACATGCGCGAGTGCTTTACCAACTTCGTCAACAAGGTGCCGTTCTACGGCGCGGCTGTGCTTTGTCTGGACGACCCGCAGGTGCAGGCGGTTATCCCGCAGGTCAAGCGCCGCCGCATCACATACGGCCTGAGCGCACAGGCGGACGTCTCGGCGCACAACATCAAGTTTGACCAGGTCTTCGGCTCCAGTTTCTCTGTCTGGCGCGGGTCGGATGTGGTAGGGGATATAACGTTGCGCGTGCCCGGGCTCCACAACATCTACAACTCGCTCGGGGCCATAGCCGTAGGCTTTGAGCTGGATGTGCCGTTTGAGCGAATAGCAGAGGCGCTCGGCAGTTTCACCAACGCCGACCGGCGCTTCCAGTTCAAGGGCGAGGAGCAGGGCGTGATAGTCGTGGATGATTACGCTCATCATCCCACGGAGATAAAAGCAACGCTCGCTGCGGCCAAGATCGGCTCGGCCGGCCGCCGCATAGTCGTGCTCTTTCAGCCGCACCGCTTCACGCGCACGCGCGACCAGATGGAAGAGTTCGCCCGCTCTTTCAATAACGCCGACGCGCTCTTCGTGGCAGACATCTACGCCGCCAGCGAAGACCCCATTGACGGCATAACGAGCCATGCTCTGACGGATGCCGTCAAGCAGTACGGGCATAAGAATGCGAACTACATAGGCGCGCTCGATGCCTCCGCGCAGATCCTGAAAGGGAGCGTGCGCGATGGCGACCTCGTCATCACGCTCGGGGCCGGGCCCGTTTATAGAGTCGGGGAGGAACTGCTTGCGCTCTTGCGCGGGCGCGAGGAGGCGCAGGCCACCTGAGAGAGAGTTTTGAAGATGGCTACTGAACGGAAAAGATGCTCGGAATGCGGCGGCGAGATGGAAAAAGGTTTTACGCTCGATAAATCCTACGGAGCTGCGCTGGTCAGCCGTTGGATAAAGGGAGATCCGGAAGAGACCTGGCAGGGGACGGCCAAGACAAGGGGCAGAGAGTGCTGGCTGATTCAGACCTGGCGCTGCGCGCAGTGCGGCTTTCTGAAATCATACGCGATTGAAGAGACCGAGCCGCCGGGCTTTCTTACTCCTTAAGAGAAGTTTTATGGTAGCAAGTGTCCAGAGCAGGGAGACGCTCGCAAAGCGAGACGCCGCGATTGAAGAGATAGCGGCGAGGCTTATCGTGCGCGCCGAGCGCGGCCGCCGCTTTGCGGAATTGACCAGCCTGAGAGTCGGCGGCGCGATTGACTGGGTCATCTCGCCCGACACGGAACAGAAGGCTGCGCGGCTGGTTCATGAGCTGGAGAAGGCGGACATAGCCTGGCGTGCGCTTGGCTCGGGCAGCAACGTGCTGGCAGACGACAGAGAGCATCACTACGTAGTTCTCAGCCTGAGAGATTTGAAGGGCGAGGCCCGCTTCGAAGGCACCAGGGTGAGCATCAGCGCCGGTTACAGCCTTCCGCGTCTCTGCGTTGACGCGGCGCGGCGCGGGCTCTCCGGTATCGAAGGACTGGGGGGCATCCCCGGCACGGTGGGCGGCGCGCTCTGGATGAACGCGGGCGCGTACGGCCACGAGATAGGAACCGTGACCGAATCGGTGAGGGTCGCGCGTGAAGGCCGCGTAGCGGAGGTTCCCGGCCATGAGGTCCAGTGGAACTACCGCCACACCTCTTTTCAGGAAGGCGAACTGCTGCTGGGCGCAACGCTTCGTCTTCAACCGGACGAGCCTGAAAAGATTAAGGCGCGCATGGAAGAGGCAAAGCAGAAACGGCTCGCCACGCAGCCGCACGGCGCACGAAGCGCGGGCTGCTTCTTCAAGAATCCCCCGGGAAGCAAAATCGGTACGGGCAAGATGATTGACGAGATGGGGATGAAGGGCACGCGTCGCGGCGGCGCAATCGTTTCTCCCGTACACGCCAACTTCATCGTCACCGAAGGCGAAGACGCAAAGGCTGCGGACGCCCTTGCCCTCGCTGAAGAGATTCGAGAGCGCGTGCGCCGCGAGCACGGAATCGAACTCGAATACGAAGTAGAGCTTTGGAATGCGGAAGAGGGTCCGGAGAGCCCGGAGAGACAAACGACTTCTGGCACTCCGGACGCTCCAGACTCAAAGGAGAGCGAGTGAAAGAGCAGGTTGTGACACCGCGTGCCGGAAGGGGAGGCGGCTCCGGGCGTTCGCGCTCGGGCGCAATCACGCAGCGTCCTGCGCGGCGCGACCGTTCGACTTCGGCGCAGGGGCGCGGCGTGCATACGGGTTTGCGGAAAGTTCTGAGCTACCTGCCCGTGATAACAAAGGTCGTGCTGGGATTGGTCGCGGGGCTGCTCCTTTTCGCGGGCTATCGCGCGGCCGCTTCCGCCTCCTTCTTTCAGGTGCGCTCGGTTGACGTGGCCGGAACTTCTCGCGTCTCGCCGGATGAGGTCAGAGCGGTTGTGCGGCGCTCTGTTCAGCCCGTGGGCGTCTGGCGCGCAGACCTTGATGCGCTCAGCCGCGAGCTTGAAAAGGTTGCGTGGGTCAGGCGCGCCATTGTCTCAAGGGTTCTGCCCGACGGCCTGCGCGTGCGCATTATCGAGCGCGAGCAGCGCGCGGTGGTCCGCACCTCTGAGGGGCGACTGGTCTGGGTGGATGACGATGCGGTTGCGCTCGGCACGCTTCAGCCCAACGATAAATGGCCGCCCTTCTTCATACGCGGCTGGGACGAGAGCGGGACGCCCGTCGCCCGCACGGATAATCGCGCACGCGTAGAGAAGTATCTGGGGATGCTTGCCGAGTGGCAGAAGCTCGGGCTCACGGAGCGCGTGAGCGAAGTCAACCTGCTTGATTTAACGGACGTGCGCGTGCAGCTTGCCGGGGACGATTCTCAGATTGAAGTGCGTATCGGGCGCGAGAACTTCGGCAACCGGCTGCAACGCGCGCTTATGAAATTGGACGAGACGCGCTCAACGTCTGTCGGCCCTTACATAACTTACGTCGATGCGTCCAGGTGGATGAAGAGCGGCGACAGCGTAGTCTTGGGCCGGAGCCCGAACGCAGCCACGCTGGATTCAGGCTCAGGCTCGACCGAGTCGGGCGGCGCAGCCAGGGATTCTACGAGCGCGCCAAGGGATAAAGACGACGACTCGGCCGAGAGAAAGCGCAGGCAGGACGAGGCGGCGCGCGCGCGCCGAGACGAGCGGAAGAAGAGTGAGAAGAAAGAGACGGAGAAAAGGGAACGAGCCGCAGACAATACCAGTGGACAGAGTCGGCCGCGCCGCGTTGGCTAAAGCGGCCCGGATGGGCGGAAGGTAAGAGGAGCTTTCTAGAATGGCTAAGCGCCAGCAACACACAGTCGGCCTGGACATAGGGACTAGCAAGGTGACGTGTATCATCGGCGAGGCTGGCGACAATGGCCTGATAGAGATAGTCGGCATAGGCGAGGCGGAAGCGCGCGGCCTTCGCAAAGGCGTTATAGTCAATCCCGAAGCAGCCGTCGATGCCATCAAGCGAGCCGTCGAAGACGCCGAGCGCATGAGCGGCCTGGACGCCGAAGAGGTCACAATCAATCTCGCGGGCTCACACATCATGGGCTTTAACGGCCAGGCGATTGTCGCGGTCAGTGGGCGCGACCGTGAGATTACAGCCGACGACGTGCGACGCGCGATTGATTCGGCCTGTGCCATTCAACTTCCTGCCGGGCGCGAGATAGTTGACCGCCTCCCGCAGGAGTTCATAGTCGATGACCAGGACGGAATCAACGACCCCGTCGGCATGATCGGCGCGCGGCTCGCCGTCAAGGTTCACATCGTGACCAGTCCCGTCACGGCGAGGCAGAATGCCATCAACGCGGTCAATCGCGCGGGGTTTGTAGTTTCCGACATGGTGCTTGAGCAACTCGCTTCGGCAGAGGCTTCTTTGACAGAAGACGATAAGGAGTTTGGCGCGGCTCTCGTGGACATCGGAGCGGAGACGACCGGCCTTGTCATATACCAGCGCGGGGCGGTCCAGCACACGGCGGTCTTCGCCCTCGGCGGCTCGCACTTTACCAACGACATAGCGTTCGGCCTTCGCACGCCCATACCGGAAGCGGAAAAGATAAAGCGCACGGTCGGCTGCGCTTCAAGCTCCTCTTTGTCTGAAGCCGCGCGCGGCGAGTTGGTCGAAGTCCCTTCGGTCGGAGGCCGCGCCCCGCGACAGCTTTCACGACAGATTCTTTGCGACATACTACAGCCGCGCGCCGAAGAGGTCTTGATGCAGGTCGCCGACGAGATTAAGGAATCCGGCTGGGAGCGCCAGCTATCTAGCGGCGTAGTCGTCGCCGGCGGCGGCGCGCTGCTTGACGGCATGGTTGAAGTCGCCGAGCAGGTCTTTGACGCCCCCGTGCGCATTGGTTACCCGGAGCGAGACCGCTTCGGCGGCCTCGTAGAAGACGTTCAAAGCCCCGCGTGGGCTGCCGCTGCCGGTCTTGCGCTCGTAGCGCAGCGGTCGCAGATGAACGAAATGCGCGCTTTAGTGGGCAAAAGAGGCTCGGCCGGGAGGCTAACGCATTTTGTTTCCAAGTTTCGTAATCGTTTCAGTAGTATTTTTTGACAAGTTGTTGTATGCTGCGGCGCCAGCCGGCACAAGATGTTGTCCGCAAGATATAGGTGCTTCCGGCGCGCTCAGCCCAATATAAACGATGGATGGCTTCGGCATGCTCCTGGCAGGGGGCATTCTGAAAGAGAGGAACATGTGATATGACACCGGAAGGCCGTCAACCGGGCAGTGGAATTAATATTTTCATAGATGATGATCCGCCGATCACAGGCGCACGCATCAAGGTAGTAGGTGTGGGCGGTGGTGGTGGTAATGCCGTCAACCGCATGATAGAAGCAGGCATCGAGGGCATAGAGTTCCTCGTCGCCAACACAGACCTGCAAGCCTTGAAGCGCTCTCGCGCGCCGATCAAGATCCAGCTGGGCAGCCGATTGACCAAGGGCTTGGGCGCGGGCGCAGACCCTACGGTCGGACGTGAAGCCGCGCTCGAAGATACGGAGAAGATTATAGAAGTCCTCGAAGGCGCGGACATGGTCTTCGTGACGACGGGCCTCGGCGGCGGCACCGGCACGGGCGGCGCTCCCATCATCGCTTCACTGGCGACGGAACTGAACGCACTTACCGTCGCCGTTGTCACCAAGCCCTTCCACTTTGAGGGCCGTCGCCGCATGCTTCAGGCCGAGCAGGGTCTTCGTGAGCTGCGCGAGAGCGTCGACACAGTGATTACGATTCCGAACGAGCGGCTGTTGCACACGGTTGAGCGCAACGTCTCGCTGGCGGACTCGTTCAAGGTGGCGGACGACGTGCTCAGGCAGGCTGTGCAGGGCATTTCGGATTTGATCACCGTACCTGGCCTCATCAATCTGGATTTCGCGGACGTCAAAGCGATCATGGCCGGGATGGGGCTGGCCCTGATGGGCGCAGGCCGCGCGTCGGGCGAGCACCGCGCCATGGAAGCCACGCAGCAGGCCATATCGTCGCCGCTTCTTGAAGAAGCTACGATTGAAGGCGCCAAGGGCGTGCTGATCAACATCACGGGCGGGCCTGACTTGACGCTTTACGAAGTCAACGAAGCTTCTTCAATCATAAGAGAAGCGGCGGACGACGACGCCAACATCATCTTCGGCGCTGTCATTGACGAAACCATGCGCGACGAGATGAAGATAACCGTCATCGCCACGGGCTTCGATAAGGTGATGTCGGACATCGGCACGACCACCGTGCCCGGCACAGGCATGCCTGCGCAGCCTCCGCGCTACACCCGGCAGCCCGGCGACGACCCGGCTCGTCCCATCACAGGCACACAGCGACCTGAAGACCTGGAAATCCCTACCTTCATTCGCAAGAAGGCTGACTAGAAGGAAAACAGGTTACGTGTCAGAGGCCGGAGGTTAGTGAAATGCTTTTACTAATCTCCGGCCTCTGACATCTAACTTCTATCTTTTGCCTTTTGCCTTTTTTTCGTGTAGCATGCAGGGCATTCCTTAAGCAGGTTTTTCCATAACGGGTAAATTACCGCTTCTCTCCTTAACTGGCCGCTTGCCTGAGAGAGTAGTCGAAGGCTTTTGAGCGCTCCCGCTCTGGACTCTGAATGGGAAGAGCATGAGAGGCGCTTTTAGTGAAGCCGCGTGTAATCCCCCTGTCAAATGAGGTGGAGGAAGTAATCAAAGTGAACCGTAAACTTATTCGTACAACCTTAGCAGAGATAAAAGGGAAAGAGCGCTCGATACCCGAGCGGCAGAGAGAGCGTACGAACGGCGCACCGTCGCGCAGTACTTCAGGCGATAATGCTCCGTCTGCGCCCCCGGCCCCGCGCCCGCCGCAGCAATCTTCTTCATCCGCGTCAAGCTCCGTGCAGGTACGCAAGCGCACGCCTCCGCCTCTTGAGACGAACGCCGAACTCTTCTACTACAAGAAACAGATTGATGCGCACACGCTTATGGTCATAGTGTTGCAGGACGGCGAGGAGATAGAAGGCACGATCGAGTGGTATGATAGAAGCGCGCTCAAGGTGAATCGCAGGGAAGCGCCTAATCTTCTAGTTCTCAAGCATAACATCAAGTACATGTTCAAGCAGGAAGAGCGTGACGGCCAGAAAGAGACTAAGGAAGGCAAGAAATAGACCTGGGCCTCGAACCATTTTCTTAACACCCAATCCGGCACGCTTCCCGTATTAGAAGCGCCGCCGCCCTCGCGTTTGGTCAAGTCATGACTGAGCTGCCGCACAACTCTAAATCTGCTAATTCGCGCTCGAAGCGGAAGCTGCCGCGCATAGGCATCACTATGGGCGACCCGGCGGGGATAGGCCCCGAAGTCGTTCTCAAGGCCGTCGCCGAAGAGGATGTCTTAAAGGTCTGCCATCCCATTATCATAGGGGACGCGCAGCTTCTGGCGCATACTGCGCGCACGCTAGACCTCACCTGCGGCTACGACATAGTGCGGCGCGGAGAAAGATTGCCGTCAGAGCTTCAGGGGCCAGTCATCTATCATCTGGACAACATAAGCGGCTACATAGAGCCGGGCATAGAATCGGGCGCGGCCGGCAAGGCCGCCGCCGGTTATATAGAGTCCGCGGTTGAGCTTTGCGCGGCGGGCGCCGTGGATGCCATCGCCACCGCCCCCATTAACAAGCGTGCGCTTTTCCTCGGCGGCTACAGCTTTCCTGGGCACACGGAGTTCCTGGCACACCTGACCGGCTCTGAAGACTACGCCATGGCTTTTGTCGCGGCCAACCTGCGCATAGTGCTTATCTCCACGCACGTACCCCTGGCCGAGGCTATACGCATGGTGGAGCGCGACCGCATCATAGGCATCGTTCACCTCACTCATAGAGAGCTGCGGCGCTGGGGCATAGAGCGGCCGCGCATAGCCGTGGCTGCTCTCAATCCGCACGGGGCCGAGGGCGGGCTTTTCGGCGTCGAAGAGGCTTCTGAGATAGTCCCGGCCGTGGAGCATTTTCGCGGCGTCGAGGAGATGAACGTGCAGGGCCCCTTTTCGGCCGACACGGTTTTCCTGCGCGCCTCTCGCGGCGAGTTCGATGCGGTCGTGGCGTGCTATCATGATCAGGCGATGATTCCCGTCAAGTGCCTGTCATTTGGCGAGGCGGTCAACGTCACGCTGGGGCTGCCGTTTATACGCACCTCCGTAGACCACGGCACGGCCTTCGATATAGCCGGACGCGGCATAGCAGAGCATTCAAGCATGGTGGCGGCAATCACTCTGGCCGCCGAGCTTGTCAGTCGCGCGGATGAATCTGCACGCCCCGTCGAAGCTTAAAATTTTCGCTGAAAGGGATAAAGGAATGTCAGTCCAGACTCCCACGACCTCACGACGCATTCTCGTCGCAGATGATGACCCGGCCATCCTTCGCCTTGTGACGGCCATCGTCGAAAAAGAGGGATACGAAGTAGTGCCTGCCAAGGACGGGCGCGAAGCCTATCAGCTTCTGCAAAAGGAATCGGACTTTCTGGCGGGCATCTTCGACGTCATGATGCCGCACATACAGGGGCCGGAGCTGGTACGCTACATGCGCACGGAAAAGCGCCTGATGCGCATCCCCGTGATGATGATGACCGCCGAGCAGAACCCCAAGCTCTCTTCCGACAGCTTCGCCGCAGGGGCAGTTGTCTTCCTGCCGAAGCCCTTCACCACAGCCCAGCTACAGATAATGCTGCGCATGCTGATTAGCAAAGCGACTGCGCAATAGAGATGCTTGCGTCTCTGAGGTCCGGCATGAATTCTTTCGCGTGGAGAAGACAAGATGAATAAACGAGCGCGCCTGATTGTCCTGACCCTCGGTTTATTAACGGCTTCCGCCTCGGCCATAGTGTACACGAGCGCGGCCGATGACTTGAGCGCGAAGGAAGCGCGGCAGTTGATAGCCCGCGTGGCCGGGAGCGAGTTGCCGACCGGCGCCGTGCGCGTCAGGTCTATCTCAAGCCTGGGTTCTTCTGCGGTCGTAGAGGCTCAAATCGAGACGGCGTTCCGCTTCGTGCGGGGCGATGACGGCAAGTGGCGCGTGGCAGAGATTCGCACGGGCGATAACAGGTGGGAAGACGTTGACATGATTTCGCGCGCCATCAATCAGGAGAAGACCGAGCGGGCGCGCGCTGAGCTTGAGACCTTCGCCACCGCGCTCGAAGCCTTCCGCCGGGAGCGCGGCTTTTATGTTGAGGCCGCGACAGCCGTCGCCCTCGTAGACCAGCTTAATCCCCTCTATCTGGCGCGTATAATCCGCATAGACCCGTGGCACAGGCCCTATCTATATGAGGGCAGCCGCAGCCAGTACATGCTGCGCTCAGCGGGCCTGGACGGCAAAGCCAACACCGGCGACGACATCGTTCTTGAAAAACGCGCGCAGTAGCCCCGCCTGCGCTTCATCAAAACTCTTGACGCGCTCTATGCACGGGTGTTAGGTTTCAAAATGTAGCCGCATGGGGCACTGTAAACCGTTCAGCTCTCTTGCGACTCACGCACGACTTGCCCCGCGCCACACGGATTCGGCGCGCCCCCTAGACCCAGACGGCGCGCTCGGTAAATAGAAGAAGCCCCGCAATCTCCGAACGGCGCTCAATTCTCATAAGGAGTTAGCGATTTGGTCACGGGACGCAAATTGTTGCTTGCGGACGATTCCGTCACTATTCAAAAGGTGATCGACCTGACCTTCTCCGATGAAGGCATAGAGGTCACGACCGTAGGCAACGGGGAGCAGGCGCTCTCGAAGCTCGACGAGCTTCAGCCTGACATAGTGCTCGCGGATGTTTTCATGCCGGGTCGCAACGGTTACGAAGTCTGCGAGCATATCAAGCGGGACGAACGATACCGGCACATTCCCGTCATGCTGCTCGTCGGCTCGTTCGAACCATTCGATGAAGCGGAGGCCCGCCGTGTTGGCGCGGATGATTATTTGACCAAGCCATTCCAGTCCATACGACAGCTCGTCAACAAGGTGACATCGCTCATCAGCGGTGGCGGCGGCGGCGCAACTCCCGAGGACGAGACCAGCACGCGCGACCTTGAGCTGCCGGACGAGATAGCCGGAAGGGAAGAGAACAGCCGCGCGTCGGACGCCGACATATACACCGCCGACACGGCTCCTCTTTCCAAAGAGCTTAAGGGCATAGACCCTGCCGAAGCCGCGGCGCACCTGGCCGGACACGAAAGCCTCGACGACGAGATGATAGAAGCTCGTAACCCGAACGAGCTTGCCGAGCCGCCCGACGCCGTCATGGCGAGCCAGACGCGGCCGACAGAGCCGCTTTCATCTATGGATTTGAAGGAAGCAGGGATTCAGGCTCCTGCTGAACAGGAGCCCGAACACCTTGAAGAGACGGAACGCGATTTACGATTAGACGAGATGAACGAAGATATACTTTCCACAGAGCCGCCCGAGAACAATTACCTTAGCAATGCTGCCGCGGCGGACGAAGCGCTGCTCGATCTGGGCGAGATAGATGCCGCACCCGTCTCGACCAGAGAGGCAGACGATTTTATTCTGGACCTACAGGACGACGCGCCTGCCGCTCAAGCCTCGGTGGCCGAAGCCGCGCCGCCCGTCTCCGGTTTTGCTCAGCGGGAAACGTCTGAAGCGCATACGCCCCTCGAAGACGCGACGCGCTCCGGCTTTGAGCCTGTAGATGCTCCGGCGTCCGACAGTAAGGTGGAAGAGGCCGGCAGTTCGGAACCCTTCATGGCGGAAGAGCAGGCCGGAATGGAATCGACCGCCGTCTTGGAGACCGCGCCCGAAGCCCTGGAGACGCAGGGCGGCTTCTGGCCGCAGACCGCAACGGGCGGCTTTGCCGGAGCGAGGGAAGCGGTCATTGAAGAGACAGAGCGGCGCGAAGAAATGGCGGCAGCCTACGACATGGAAGCTTCCGCGCCTGTCTCCGCAGCTTCCTACGGATCACAGTCGCCGACCGGCCAGATTACTCTTGACCAGCTTTCGCCTGAAGCCATAGACGCGATAGCACGCCGCGCCATCGAGTTGCTCTCGGAAAAGGTCGTCGAGCAGGTCGCCTGGGAAGTCGTTCCGCAACTGGCCGAGCTTCTCATCAAGCGAAAACTGGAAGAGGAGAAGATGCAGTAGACGGTTTTCAGTTTTCAATTACATCCAGAGTAGCCGCCAGTATTCAGCCCGGTATGAAAACTGGCGGCTATTGCTTTACAATAGCTGCTTGAAGCTTACTGAAAACTGAAGACTAAAAACTCAAAACTGTTTTTATGGATATTCCCAAGACTTATGACCCCAAAGAGGCTGAGAGCCGCCACTACGCGCGCTGGGAGCAGGAAGGTTGCTTCGCGCCCGAGATAAATCGTGACCCGCAGGCTCCCGTCTTTTCCATAGCCATCCCGCCGCCCAACGTGACCGGCTCGCTTCACATGGGCCACGCGCTACAGCACACGCTGATGGACGTGATGGCGCGGCACAAGCGCATGTGCGGCTTTCGCACGCTCTGGCTGCCGGGGATGGATCACGCGGGCATCTCAACGCAGTTGATGGTGAGCCGCGACCTGAAGAAGGAAGGATTAACCCGCCACGACCTCGGGCGAGAGAAGTTCATAGAGAGGGTCTGGAAGTGGAAGCATGAATCGGGCGGCCAAATCCTCAACCAGATGCGGCGCGAAGGGGCCAGCGTCGACTGGTCGCGCGAGCGCTTCACCATGGACGAGGGACTGTCGCGCGCCGTGCGCGAAGTCTTCGTGAGGTTTTACGAAGAGGGCTACATCTATCGCGGCAACCGCATAGTCAACTGGTGCCCGCAGGATCAGACGGTGCTCTCCGACCTGGAAGTAGAGAAGACGCCCGAGAAGGGAAAGCTCTATTACCTGCAATATCCGGTTAAGGGAAGCGAGCGCCGCGTGACGGTTGCGACCACCCGGCCCGAGACCATGCTGGGCGATACAGCCGTGGCCGTCAATCCGAATGACGAAAGATACAAGGAGCTTGTGGGCGCGACGCTCCTGCTGCCTATACAGAACCGCGAGATTCCCATCGTGGCGGACGAGTACGTTGACCCGCAGTTCGGCACGGGCGCCGTGAAGGTGACGCCCGCGCACGACCCCAACGATTACGAGATGGGCCTGCGCCACAACCTGCCGCAGATAGTCGTCATTGACCCGAACGCGCACATGACTGAAGCTGCGGGCGAAGGCTTCTTCGGCCTTGACCGCTACAAGGCGCGCGAGCGCGTGATAGAGCAATTTGAAGAGCTTGGCCTTCTGGAGAAGGCAGCTGATTACGAGTTCTCAATCTCGCGTTGCGAGCGCTGCAAGACGGTTGTAGAGCCCCTGATTATGTTGCAGTGGTTCTGCAGGATGGACGAGATGCGAGAGCTTGCGCTTTCGCTTATGCGGCGAGAAGGCGAGCCGCATTTTACGCCGCAGGTTCCGTACGAGAAGGTCTACACGGACTGGCTTGAGAATCTGAAGGACTGGACTATCTCGCGCCAGCTCTGGTGGGGGCATCAGATCCCAGCATGGTACACGAGCGACGGGCGTGTCTTCGTCGCGCGCTCGGAAGAGGATGCGCGTGCGGCCGCCGGTACGGAGGAGCTGACGCAGGACCCGGACGTACTCGATACGTGGTTCTCGTCGGCGCTCTGGCCCTTCTCTACCCTGGGATGGCCGGACGAGACGGACGACCTCAAAACTTTCTACCCGACCTCCGTGCTGGTCACTGCGCGCGACATCATCTTTCTGTGGGTCTCGCGCATGGTGATGGCCGGCATGAAGTTCATGAGAGAGACGCCGTTTCACGACACCTTTATCACGGGCACTGTGCTGGATAAGCACGGCCAGCGCATGTCCAAGACGAAGATGAACGGCATAGACCCTCTCGACGTGTTCGACAAGTACGGCGTGGACGCTACGCGCCTGGTGCTGGCCTCCATCGGCAGCACGGACACTCGCTGGAACGACAATCAGGTAGAATCCTATCGCAACTTCGCCAACAAAATCTGGAACGCCGCGCGCTTCTGCCTGATGAACTCCGAGGGCGCAGGCGTCGGTCGCGGCTTCGAGGCTCCGCGCGAAGAATGGGCGCTGCATGACCGCTGGATTGTGTCTCGCCTGAATAAGACGGCGCGCGTGGTTAACGATGCCATCAATGCC
>DASVVZ010000126.1:0-13153 GCA_036389875.1 Pyrinomonadaceae bacterium | reverse complement strand
TGCATCTGCCATAACAGTTTTGCTCCTTCGATAGAATCTTGAAAATACTTGCGAGGAGACACAAACTCACACGCCCTTACGGAAGAGCAAGCCTTGTGCCTTGCTTGGGACTACGCCTGAATCTTGTAAGGGATTTTCCCCGATAATGTTGAGATAGCTGTGCTTGCGGTGTCAATCTTTTGTGTCAGTTTGGGAATCCGCGCCTCGGCCGCCACGTATCAAAGCAAAACAATCAAAGGGGATAATCGTTCGCACGCAAAGGTCTTAGGCGAAGGGAGAGCGGCGCTCGCTTCTTCCTCACTTTTGTCTTCTGCCTTCGTTTGTGGCAGAGTGTGCCGAGTTTTATTCAGAGAACAATCAAGGGGATTTTTTGTGATAGAGGCTGTTATTTTCGACATAGACGGAACGCTCGTGGACTCCGTAGACCTTCACGCTCAAGCCTGGAAGGAAGCCTTCAAGCATTTCGGCAAAGACGTTCCTTACCAGCAGGTGCGCCACCAGATAGGAAAGGGCGGCGACCAACTGATGCCCGTCTTCTTTTCCCCTGAAGAGCTTGAGCGATTCGGGGAAGAGATGGAGGAATACCGGGGCAAGATTTACAAGCGAGATTACATAGAGCGCGTGCGCGCCTTTCCGAGCGTGCGCGAGCTGTTCCTGAGAATCAGGGAGGACGACAAGCGTATAGCGCTCGCCTCTTCGGCCAAAGCGGAAGAGCTTTCACACTACAAGCGCGTGGCCGGCATAGAAGACCTGGTGGAAGAAGAGACCTCTGCGGACGACGCGGAAAAGTCCAAGCCGCACCCGGATATCTTCCAGGCCGCGCTCAAAGAGTTGGGGCTGAGCGATGCGACGCGGGCCGTCGTCATAGGCGACACGCCTTACGACGCCGAGGCCGCCGGGCGAGCCGGGCTCAAACAGAGAATCGGGCTGCTTTGCGGCGGCTTTCCCGAAAGGGAGCTGAGCGCCGCGGGCATGTTGGAAATCTACGAAGACCCTGCGGACTTACTCAGGCACTACCAGGACTCCATGCTCGGAAAAAATTGATTCATTGATTCGCCGCCTCATTGATTCATTGATTCGAATGAGCGGGTGAATCAATCTTTATGAGAATCCTGCACATCAATTCGGCGCGCACCTTTGGCGGCGGTGAAAGGCACACGGCTGACCTTGCGAACGCTCTCGCCAGGCGCGGCCACGAGGTCTTTGCCGCCGCCCCTTCCGGCTCGCCCCTAGTGGCGGAGCTAAAGCGCGTCCCCGCAGAGAATGTTTTCGAGATGCCGCTGAGAAACGCGCTCGACGTGCAGAGCGCCATAGAGCTTGCGCGCCGCGTGCGAGAGCGCGAGATAGAAATCATTCACGCTCACGTTGCGCGCGACTACCTGCTGGCGGCCCTGGCCTCTCGCCGGGCGGACGCGCCTCTCGTCCTGACGCGCCACCTTGAGCGCCCGCTCAAGAGCCTGCATCGCTGGACGCTCTCGGGCGTGGCGCGAGTCATCGCCGTATCTGAGGCTGTGGAGCGCGCACTGCTGGCGCAGAAGATATTCCCGCCTGAAAAGATTCGGCGCATCTCGAACGGCATTGACATAGAGCTATTTGAAAGACGGGCCAGAACCTTTGACACGCAGCGCTTCCGTCGTCTGACGGGGATAAAGGGGCGGCTCGTCGTCGGCACTGCGGGCGAGCTTCGCGAGCACAAGGGGCAGGACGATTTCATTCGCGCCGCGCAAAGGGTCGCACAGGATTTCGAGGACGTAGACTTCATCATAGCCGGAGAAGATCAGTCGCCGCGCAGGGAATACCGCGCCCAACTTGAGCGGCTCGTCCATGAGCTTCAGCTTCAGACACGAGTCCACTTCACGGGCTGGCTGGATGATGTGGCGACGCTCCTTCCGGCGCTGGACATCTTCGTCTCGCCGTCGCGCGTGGAGCCGTTCGGCCTCGTGATGGTGGAAGCCATGGCGGCAGGATTGCCCGTCGTCGCTACGGCCACGGGCGGCGCGCGTGAGATAGTCGAAGACGGCTCGACCGGAAAACTCGTTGTCCCTGAAGACTGGCAGGGGCTCTCGGAAGCTATCTCGTCTCTGCTCAAAAATGAAGATGAGCGCCGCCGCATGGGAGCACGGGGGCTAGAGCGTGCGCGAAAGCACTTCAGCCTTGAGCGAATGGTTGCGGAAACTGAAGACCTTTACAGGGAAGTTCTGGCGGCCGAGTGATATTTTAGAGATTGATGAAACAGGAAGCACATCTGAACAACCGCTCCGAACAGTCTTTCGTCAATGAAGAGCGTGCGCCCGTGGCGATGGCTCATGAAGCCATACATGAGCGCGTCGCGGAGATTCTAGAAAATCTGCCGCGTGGGCCGTTGCTAGATGTCCCTGCGGGCGAAGGCGCGCTGGCCTCTCGCCTCAAGGCTCTTGGCTTCGAGGTGCGATGCTGTGATTTGTACACGGAGATTTTTCGCCTGCCCGATGTGGAAATCCGTCGCGGGGATTTGAGCAAAGAGCTGCCTTACCGTGAAGCCGAGTTCGACTACGTGACCTGCGTGGAAGGCATAGAGCACATAGAGAACCCGCAGGCAGCAGTGCGGGAGTTTGCGCGAACTCTCCGCGCGGGCGGCCACCTGATAGTCTCCACGCCGAACATACTGAATATAGAGGAGCGCCTGAAGTGGCTCTTCTACGGCTACACCTCGCACTTCAAGCCTCTCTCGGAGGAGCATCTGGAAAACTTAAGGCGCGATTACGGCGGGATGGAAGAGGTGGCGCTGCACGTCAACGCGGTCTCCTATTCCGAGCTTCGCTACACGCTTGAGAAGTACGGCTTCGAGGTGGCGCGGGTGCTCCGTGACAAGCCGAAGAAGAACATGTGGGTCTACTGGCCGATCGTCGCGCTGATCCGTTTAATCGGGCGGCTGACGCCGGAGCCGAAGCGGCGCGAGCGCTGGACGCGCGAACTTCAATCGGACGAAATCCTGCTCGGCGGAAATACCCTCATCATTCATGCGATTAAGAAGGGATGAGAAGCCGTGCGCTTCTCTTACATCGCGTCAATCTTGGCCGCGAGGATAAAGTCGCTCTCCGAGAGGCCGTCAATCTTGTGCGTCCAAATCTTAATCTCCGCGTAGCCCCAGCCGAAAGAGATATCCGGGTGGTGTCCTTCAGCTTCGGCCAGCTCACCGACGCGGTTGACGAAAGAGAGGGCTTCACGAAAATCTCCGAACTTGAGACTTTTTCGCAGGTGATGCTCTTCAATCACCTCCCATCCGTCCAGTTCCCCCATGAACTCTTTTAACTCTTGCCCGCGCATGGGCGGGACGCCGCCGCGACACGGCACGCACTGGCGGCTGGCCAGGCTTCTCATAGAGTGCTTCTCCTTCCGGCAGATGTTTTGACCGAAGAGTATAGAGCGCAAACGCCCCTTGTGTCACAGGAATCCGGCCCCTCCAGACTTGGCAAACCGCCACCGTAACGGTTAGTCTTACATTCCTAAAGCAGTCCTTAAGTCGGCAAGAAGTTCGGGTCGGATTCCTGCGAGGCCGGAGCCTACAGGAGCCCCTGCCCATGGACTGCTATTTCCGTCGAAGGAGAAGAAGAAGAGTGGCTGTCATTCGTCCCTTTCGAGCACTGCGCCCGCCCACCGATAAAGCCAAAGATGTGGCGAGCGTGCCCTACGACGTTGTCAACACGGAAGAGGCGCGCGCCTTGGCCGCAGGGAATTCCCTCAGCTTCCTGCACGTCTCGCGCCCAGAGATAGACCTGCCGGAAGGCACCGACATCTACTCGGAAGCCGTCTACGAGAAGGCCGCGGAAAATTTCCGGCGCATGAGGGAAGCGGGCACGCTCGAAGAAGAGGGCGCGCCCAGTCTCTACCTTTACCGCCTGATTATGGGCGAGCACGAGCAGATAGGCGTGGTCGCATGCTGTTCCGTGGACGAGTATGACCAGGACATCATACGCAAGCACGAGCGCACTCGCCCCGACAAAGAGGACGACCGCACGCGTCACATACTGGCTTTAAGAGCGCAGACCGGCCCTGTCTTCCTGACCTACAGGCCCAGCAGCACCGTTGACATGATGGTCATGGAGACGACCATGGCCGACGCCATCTTTAACTTCACAGCGCCGGACGGAGTAGAGCACACCATCTGGCGCGTGCCCGACGCCGTGCGCTTCGTGCAGGCTTTCCGTGAAGTGCCTTTTCTGTACATAGCGGACGGCCATCACAGAGCGGCCTCGGCCTCTCGCGCGCGCGCTGAATTGAGAGCGCAGAACCCGGAGCATGACGGAGACGAAGAGTACAACTTCTTTCTGACCGTGCTCTTTCCTTCAGACCAGTTGCGCATTCTTCCGTACAACCGCATCGTCAAAGATTTGAACAATCTTTCGGAGCAAGATTTTCTTGAGCGCGTTAAGGAGAGATTCGACCTGACGGAGAACGCGGGCGCAAGCCCGGCTTCGCCCGGCAACTGGAGCATGTACCTGAAGGGGCGCTGGCACGGCCTGACCCTCAAGGGCGAGCCGCCCAGTGATCCGATTGCGGCGCTGGATGTGAGCGTGCTGCAAGAAAACCTGCTGGATCCTGTCCTCGGCATCAAGGACGTACGCACCGACAAGCGGATTGATTTCGTGGGCGGCATTCGCGGCACAGAAGAGCTTGAGAAGATGGTCGACGACGGGCGCGCGGCGGTGGCCTTCTCCATGTACCCGACGACCATAAACGACCTGCTTCGCGTCTCGGACGCGGGCGGCATCATGCCGCCCAAATCAACCTGGTTCGAGCCCAAGCTGAGAGACGCCCTGTTGATTCATACTATATGAGCTTTCAGTTTTTAGTCCTCAGTATTCAGCAGAAGGACGACCCGCTTTTAACTGAAGACTAAAAACTGATAACTGAAAACTGCTTTTATGCTTGAAACGGAAAGACTCGTCCTGCGACGTTTCACGCCGGACGACCTTGATGAGCTGGCAGCGCTTCGCGCAGACCCGGAGGTCATGCGCTACATCGGCGACCAATCCAGAGAGAAAGTCGAGCAGCGCCTGGGGTATTACATCTCTCATTACGAGTCGCACGGGTTAGGAATGTGGGCCGTGGTACTTAAGGCGACCGGGCAGTTGATAGGCTGGTGCGGTCTTATCTTTCTGGACGAGACGCCGGAGGTCGAGGTCGGCTACGGCGTTGCGCGAGACTACTGGGGTCGTGGGTTGATGACGGAGGCGGCGCGCGCCTCTCTGCGTTATGGTTTCGAGACGGCGGGGCTTGAGCGCATAGTGGCCGTGGCCATGCCTGAAAACTCCGCGTCGCGCCGCATCATGGAAAAGCTCGGGATGCGTTATGAGAAGATGGTGCATCATTACGGGCACGATTTAGTCTATTACGCCATAGGGCGCGACGAGTTTAAGGCGGGCGATGGGTTCTACCTGCTGCACGACGACAAATAGATTGCGAGGCTGGGAAATGTGATGAAGGTTCTTGTGGCTGATAAGTTCGAGCAATCGGGTCAGGACGGCCTGCGCGCTATAGGGTGCGAGGTGGGTTATCAACCGGACTTGAAAGACGAGGCGCTCGTTCAGGCAATCGAGCAGGAAAGGCCGGACGTTTTGGTCGTGCGCTCTACCAAGGTGACGGAGGCGATGCTGGAGGCCGGCGCGCTCAAGCTAGTGGTGCGGGCCGGCGCCGGCTACAACACGATTGACGTGGCGGCCGCCTCTGCGCGCGGCATATACGTCTCTAACTGTCCGGGGAAGAATTCAATTGCCGTCGCGGAGCTTGCCTTCGCTCTCATACTGGCGCTTGACCGGCGCGTGGCCGACAACGTCATCAGCCTCAGGCGCGGCGAGTGGAACAAGAAGGAGTTTTCAAAAGCTCGCGGCCTCTTCGGGCGCACGCTCGGGCTGATTGGCCTGGGACGCATAGGACAGGAGATGATTCCGCGCGCGGCTGCCTTCGGCATGGCGGTCGTAGCGTGGAGTCGAAGCCTGACGCCCGCGCGCGCCGAAGAGCTTGGGATAGAGTACAAAGAATCGCCGCTTGATGTGGCGCAGTCGGCTGACGTAGTAAGCATTCACCTGGCGCTGAAGCCCGACACGCGCTCTCTGGTCGGCGCAGACTTCTTCAACAACATGCGTGAGGGCGCTTACTTCATCAACACTTCGCGCGGCGAGGTGGTAGACCAGGCGGCGCTCGTCCACGCAATTCACACGCGCGGCATTCGCGCCGGGCTGGACGTTTACGCCAACGAGCCAGCGTCGGCCACAGGCGAGTTCGCGGACGAGATTGCGCGCGAAGCGAACCTCTACGGCACGCATCACATAGGCGCTTCGACCGACCAGGCGCAGGAGGCCATAGCAGCCGAGACCGTGCGCATCGTGCAGTCCTTCAAAGAGACGGGTAAGGTTCCGAACGTAGTCAACCTCGCCGCGAGAACGCCCGCCACGCACATGCTGGTGGTGCGGCACCGCGACCGTCCGGGCGTGCTGGCGCACGTGCTGGATGCGATTCGCTCCGCGGAAATCAACGTGCAGGAGATGGAGAACATAGTGTTTGAGGGCGCGCAGGCGGCCGTCGCTCGCATCAATCTGGACAAAGCGCCGCCGGGCGAGACCCTTGAGCGTTTGAGCTTTGAAAACCCGGACATCATAGAGCTGAGCCTGCTGGAGATTAAAGGCTGATTGCGATTGGAGGCGGCCATGAAGAAGAGCATCTTGCTTCTGCTGCTTTTAGTAGTAGCGGGGCTGTCTTGCGAGACGGCATGGGCACAGAAAGATGATTCCGGCACGGTTGAAGTAGAGCGAGTTGCGGTCATCGGAAACGTCGCGCGCCCGCAGGAGGCGCTTCTATCCGCCACGCGAACCTTGACGCGCGCCCTGGACTGGGCGGGCGGCGTGTTGCCGGACACGGATATGAAAAGAATAAAGATTTTCAGGATGAATGGCGCGCAGGAAACTCTTACTCTTTCCGTCAATCTAAAAGCTATTCGTGATAGAAAGGCGGAAGATTTCAAGCTCCAGCCTTACGACATCGTGTGCGTGCCGAATAAGAAATCCAAAGGCGCTAATTGCAGCTTCCAGATGATGCAAAGACTGACGCCGGCGCTTCCCTCGCGGGTTATATACTGACTCAAACGCGCGTATAGATAATGAAGACCACGCTCATCACAGGCGCGTCAAGCGGCATCGGAGAGACCTTCGCCAGGAGGCTCGCGGCGCAGGGCGAGAACCTGTGCCTGGTGGCGCGCTCCGAAGAGAAGCTCGCCGCCATCTGCAACGAGCTGGGGCGAGAGTACGGCGTGCAGGCGCAGTACGTGGCCATGGATTTGACCGAAGGCGGGGCGGGCGCTCGACTCTTTGAAGAGAGCCGTAAGCGCGGGCTTGAGGTAGAGACTTTAATCAACAACGCCGGCTTCGGCTCGATGGGCGATTTTCTAAAGCTGGACATAGAGACGGAGCTGAAGATGATTGACCTGAACGTCAAGGCGCTGGTTGATTTGACCTATCGCTTCATAGCGCCCATGCGCGAGCGGCGGCGCGGCGCTATCATCAACGTGGCTTCGACCGCAGGCTTTCAGCCCGTTCCTTTCATGACGACCTACGCGGCAACAAAAGCCTTCGTGCTCTCCTTCTCCATAGGGCTGTGGGAAGAGAATCGCCCCTTTAACGTACTGGTGATGGCGCTCTGCCCGGGCGTGACGGAGACAAACTTTTTCGAGGCGGGGCAGATAGACAAGCCGCCCATGCGCGGCTCGCAGACGCCTGACGAGGTAGTCGACGTAGCGCTCAAAGGTTTGAAGCGCGGGCGGAGCCATATCATTTCGGGCTGGTCGAATTACCTGCTGACGGAGTCCGAACGGCTCGTCCCGCGCAGGCTGATTGCGCGCGTCGTCGGCAAGGCCCTTCGCCCCAGATACCAGAAGACGAGTGACAAGTGATTGGAGGAATGATGACGGAAAGAATCTTTAACTTCAGCGCGGGGCCGGCAGTGTTGCCCCTGAGCGTGCTGGAAGAGGCGCAGAGAGAGTTGGTGGCGCTGCCGGGCGTGGGCATGTCTGTTATGGAAATCAGCCACCGCTCCAAGACCTTTGACGAGATAATCAGTAAAGCCGAAGGCGGCATTCGTGAATTGATGGGCGTGCCTGAAAATTATCGCGTCCTCTTCTTGCAGGGCGGCGCGAGCCTACAGTTCTCCATGATTCCCATGAACTTTCTGCCGCAGAATGGCAGCGCCGACTACGTGCTGACTGGAAGCTGGGGCAAGAAGGCTCTGAAGGAAGCGAAGAAGGTCGGCGCGGCGAACGTCGCGGCGACTATGGCCGACGGCGGCTTCACCAGAGTGCCGGGCCAGGACGAGCTTACCTTGGACCCCAACGCCGCTTACGTTCACATCACCACGAACGAGACGATTGAAGGCGTGGAGTGGAAGCGAGAGCCTGAAGTGGGCGATGTACCGCTCGTCGCAGACGCTTCCTCCGACATTATGTCGCACCCGATTCCGGTGGATAAGTACGCGCTCATCTACGCGGGCGCGCAGAAGAACATGGGGCCGAGCGGCGTCACGCTGGTTATCATCAGAGACGACCTGCTGGGGCGCATACCCGACAACCTGGCGACTATGCTGGATTACCGCACGCACGCGGAGAACAACTCGCTCTACAACACGCCGAACACTTTCGGCATATACATCATCATGCTGGTGACGAAGTGGCTCAAGGAGATCGGCGGCCTGGAAGGAATGCAGCGCGCCAACGAAGAGAAGGCGGGGCTGCTCTACGACGCGATTGACGCGACCGACTTTTATCGCGGCCACGCAGACCCCGACTCGCGCTCGATTATGAACGTCACCTTCCGCCTGCCTTCCGAAGAGCTTGAGAAAAGGTTCGCGCAGGAGGCGACGGCCCAGGGCATGGACGGCCTTAAAGGCCACCGCTCTGTGGGCGGCATACGCGCCTCCATCTATAACGCCTTCCCGAAGGAGGGCGTCGAGGCGCTCGTCTCCTTCATGAAAGAGTTCGAGCGAAAGAATGGCTGAGGCGATTATCGCTATATGAAACGGGCAGCAACGCTTCTTCTCCTGGCTCTTGTGGGCACGGCGTTGGTGATCGGCAGAGGGACGGCGCAGGATTCCAATGACCCTCTGACGCTTCCCGCGGAGAAGCACCTGCGTAATGTTCGGCAGTTGACCTTCGGCGGCGAGAACGCGGAAGCCTACTTTAGCGGGGACGGCCTCTCTCTTATCTTTCAGTCCAAGCGCGACGGGCGCGAGTGCGACCAGATTTACACCATGCGCACTGACGGCTCCGGCACGCGACTGATTTCGACCGGCAAGGGGCGCACGACCTGCTCGTACTTCTTTCCCCGGCGCGACCGCATCCTGTACTCATCTACACACGAAGGCGGAGAAGGCTGCCCGCCCGCGCCCGACTTCTCGCGCGGCTACGTGTGGGCCATCTATCCTTCTTACGACATTTTTAGCGCGCGGCCGGACGGAACGGACTTGAAGCGGCTGACTTCCACGCCCGGTTACGACGCGGAGGCGACTATTTCCGCCGACGGGCGAAAGATTGTGTTCACTTCGGTGCGCGACGGCGACCTGGACATCTACACAATGGATGCTTCGGGCAGGAATGTTAAACGGCTGACTACGGAGCTTGGCTACGACGGCGGGCCGTTCTTCTCTCGGGACGGCAGGCAGATAGTCTATCGCGCCTTTCATCCGAAGACCGAAGGGGAGGTTGCGCGCTACAAACAACGCCTGGCCGAGAATCTGATTGAGCCGAATGTTTTCGAGATTTGGGTGATGAATGCGGACGGGACGAACAAGCGGCAGGTGACGAATCTTAAGGCTGCGAGCTTTGCGCCCTATTTCTTCCACGAGGGCAGGCGCATCATCTTCGCGTCGAATATGGGCGACCCGAAGGGAAGAAACTTCGACCTCTACATGATTAACGCGGACGGCAAGGGGCTTGAGCGAATCACTTACAACGAGACCTTTGACGGCTTCCCGATGTTCTCGCCCGACGGCAAGCGATTGGTCTTTGCCTCAAACCGCAACGCGAAGACGCGAGGCGAAACCAACGTCTTCATAGCCGACTGGGTGGAATAAAAAGCAGTTTTCAGTTTTGAGTTTTCAGTTTTCAGCAAGAAGACAAGTCTGCTTTTTACTGAAAACTGAAAACTGTTTACTGAAAACTGCTTTTAAAGTTACCAGCGAGGCTCGCGGTCGTTGCGACCGCCGCCGCCACCGCCGCCGCCGCCGTAGCCACCGCCACCGCCGCGACTGCCGCCGCGACCACCGCCGCCGCCGCCACCGCCGTAGCCGCCACGACCGCCGCCGCCACCGCCGCCGCCGCGACCGCCGCCGCCGCCGCCTTCAGTGCGCGGGCGGGCTTCGTTGACCGTCAGGTTGCGGCCGTTGAAGTCCTTGCCGTTAAATTGCTCTATAGCAGCCAGTGCTTCTTCCTGCGTAGCCATCTCTACGAAGCCGAAGCCGCGAGAGCGTCCTGTCTCACGATCCTCTATTACCGAGGCCGATTCAACCGTGCCTGCCTGCGCAAACAGCTCACGCAGGTCTTCTTGCGTCGTGCGGAAAGAGAGATTTCCCACGTATAGTTTCGTAGCCATTCGTTATCTGATCCTTATAGGTAAAGGAAGCGCGGGCTTTATGGTTGAATCACCGACGTACAAGGCGGGGAGCGCTATGACCTAATCCGGCGACACGCGACGTGCCCGTTTGCTCTGACAAAACTAGCGAGAGCGGCTTCTAACAAGTTGACAAACAAGGCCTCACTCTCTCCTCTTCAAGCCGGTCGTCGCTTTTCGGCTACCTAGGACTGAGCGCTATCCAGAATCGGCTGGCGCGCGAGAGCAGGAATCTAACAAAGTGGAGTATGCCCCACAACAAGCGTTAAAGGCAAGAGAGAAGAGAAAAAGAAGTGACCCGAGCAATCGAGGCAGGGCTTTTTTCATTCACCACTCGCTCGCCAGATTTATCTTGAAATCCCTGATACTTTGGAGCAAAATAGCCGCCGAACAGAAGTTTCGCTCTCTCTCTCGACGGAGTCCTTTCAGATTGTAGCCGCGCTCGACCGTAAGAGGCGGCCCGCGTCAGGTTTAACTTCTTCTCTCTCTTTCGGAGAACCGAAGGAAGCCCGGGAACGAAAATATAATGATCAACCAGGTCGTCTCACACTACCGTATCCTTGAAAGACTGGGCGAAGGCGGTATGGGTGTGGTTTACCTGGCGGAAGACCTGCACCTGGGGCGCAAGGTTGCCATCAAGTTCCTCAACAAGTCCACGGATGAGCATCACTACCGCGCCCGTTTTTTGAGGGAAGCGCGCTCGATCTCTGTGCTCAGCCATCACAACATAGCCACCATCTTCGAGTACGGCGAGGCGAACGACGGCCAGCCCTTCATAGTCATGGAGCTGGTCAAGGGCGAAGACCTCTCAGACCTGCTCTACAAAGGCGAGCTGACCTTAAAGCGAGCCGTAGAGATTATAGAATCGGTCGCGGAAGCTCTCTCGGAAGCGCACGAGAGCGGCATAGTCCACCGCGACATCAAGCCGTCCAACGTCATAGTCAACGAGCGAGGGGTCGCAAAGGTGCTGGACTTCGGCCTAGCCAAGCAGTTCGAAGAAGATGAGATAACGGCTGACCCGAACGCGCAGACGCTCCTGGCTACACGAACGCGCAGCGGCGTAGTGGTCGGCACGCCGCTCTACCTGTCGCCGGAGCAGGCCATGGGAGCGCACGTCGACCCCAGAAGCGACATCTTCGCGCTGGGCGCGCTGCTCTACGAATGCATAGCCGGCCGGCCGGCTTTCTCGGGCGGCAGCATCATAGAGATAGGCGCGCAGATAATACACGTCGACCCGCCGCCGCCCTCCAGGTTTAACGACCGCATCCCGCCGGAGCTTGACCGCATCACCATGAAGGCGCTGGCCAAGCGGCCCGAAGCGCGTTACCAGTCCGCGCGCGAGATACTCAAAGACCTGAGCGCCGTGCGCGAGAAGCTGAAGGACGAAGTGGTGCTGACAAAGCGGCTGCCGGAGCCGCAACAGCCTACACTTCGTTCGAGCGCGCTCAGAACCATTTCTGAGACGATGCGCCGCCCGCGCCTCTCCTACTTCACTCTGCTGGCGGTGTTTGCCGCAATCGGGCTCACCCTCTTCGCCGTATGGCAGTTGACTCGCCCGAAGGTTCACGTTCCGTCAGCCGAGGCCAAGGAGTGGTACGTCCGTGGGACTGAGGCCCTGCGCGACGGCGCTTTCTATAAGGCGAGCAACTTGCTGGGCAAAGCCGTGGAGATAGACCCGGAGTTCGCGCTGGCGCACGCGCGGTTGGCGGAAAGCTGGATGGAGCTAGATTACTCTGAACGCGCCGCCCGCGAGATGCTCATGGTTAAGCGTTTAGTTCCCGACAGCTCCGTGCTTGCGAAAACGGACGCGCTCTATCTGGACGCTGTGCTTGCCACCGTCACCAGGGACTTTCCGAGCGCCATCAAGAACTATAAAGAGATAGTAGAGAGAGCGCCCGACGCGGACAAGGTGCAGGCGCTGGTTGACCTCGGACGCGCCTACCAGAACAGCGAGGATGTAGACAAGGCCATAGAAAGTTACGCCAAGGCGACGGAGCTTAACATGCAATATCCCACGGCCTACCTGCGCATAGGAACTCTTTACAGCCGCAGGCTGGACGTGGGAAGCGCCAACGCATCGCTTGACCGCGCGGAAACCATCTATAAACAGATCAGCAACATAGAGGGAAGCACGGAAGTCCTCTACCAGCGCGGCCTTCTTTTAAGGGGCCTGGGCAATCTGGACGCAGCGCAGGAGCAGTTGCAGAAAGCGCTCGATATGGCGCGCACCACCGGCAACGAGTCGCAGCAAATCTACGCGATGCTCGATATAAGCCAGACCTTACAGATGCAGGGCTCGTCCGCCAGGGCACATAAATCCGCGAGCGATGCCGTGGAGTTCGCGCAACAGCGCGGGCTGGAAAATCTGGCGACGAGCGGCCTGATTAACCTGGGGCGCGCTTATCAGGGGAGCGGTGAGTACAGCGAGGCCGAGAAATACTTTAAGCAGGCGCTGGAGTTTTCCAATCGAAACAAGGCGCAGTTGCGCGCCGCCATCAGTCGCCTGAATCTGGGCAGTCTCT
>DASVVZ010000125.1:0-3397 GCA_036389875.1 Pyrinomonadaceae bacterium | reverse complement strand
CTCTCCGACGACGCGCGCTACATCACGGGCCAGGTCATACAGGTAGACGGCGGCCTGGCCATGTAAACCGAAACATCTTTTTTCGAGATTAAAAAGGAGGAGCCCCGCCAATCAATCAAGACTGGCGGGGCTTAAATCTTCACGGGCAGGCTCGGAGTTCAGGGTGGCATTACAAGGGAACTGAGAATCGTCACTTATGGCCGATCCCGTAGTTATAGGTGGTGCGATTTACGGGCGAGAGATAATGCCGGACTCTTAAAATAAACTGACCAAGAGTATAAAACCGTAAAACGCTTCCCTTAGCGTCACCCAAATTCAAATACCATCGTGATCGTCGGGGGCGTCACTGATTGTCGTGCTTCAGTGTGTGTAAAATTATACTTATATTCTGTGAGCTGTCAAGCACAAAATACACCGAATCACAATATTTTTGTGACAATGAGAGAGCCGCTCTTTAAAGTTAAGCCTTAAGCGAGGCCGCAGAGCCCCCTGAAACCGCTAAATTTAGTGGATATTGACGGCTTTTCACAGAAGCTCGACATTTAATAAAGGTTTGGCTCGCCTTCGGGCCGAGTGTTCCATCTTTTGTGAATCCAGAGCCACTGTTCCGGAAATCTCCTCACGTGGCTCTCTATCACGTAGGTGAATTGTGATGTCAACTTCCGCACATCGGTCTCCGTGTCACCCGTGGCTTCGATTTCAAGCGGCGGCTCTATGCGTAGAATGAAGCGGCGTTTCTCTTTATCCCATGGGACGAAGACGGGTAGAACTGCGGCCTTTGTCCGCAGGGCCAGCGTGGCTACGCTGGCCGTTGTCGAAGCGGGAATGCCGAAGAAGTCCACGAAGATGCCTTCGTGCGGCAGCGTGTTTAAGTCAACCAGCAGGCCGAGCGTGCCGCCTTCGCGCAGGATGCGAAGCATGGGGCGGGCCGCTGCGCGCTTGTCAATCGAGCGGTTGCCGAAGCGGGTGCGCGTTCTTTCGACCAGAGGCTCAATCTTAGGGTTATCCATGCGGCGCACCAGAAAGCTCATGGGATAGCCGAAGGCAGACAGCGCGAAGGAGGAGAGCTCCCACGCGCCTAGGTGCCCTGTGAAGAGTATGACTCCCTGGCCGCGTCTCTGCGCGGCTTCGAGGTTTTCCAGGCCCTCGCAGGTGATGAATCGTCGCAGGGCTTCAGGCGTCGTGCGCGGAAGCTGGCTGAACTCTCCGAGCAGCCTGCCGAGGCTTTGAAAAGAGGCTCGGAGGATGCGTGAGCGCTCGGCATTGTCCACGTCGGGGAAGGCCAGTTCGAGGTTGCGCTCGCCCGTGCGGCGCAGGCGGCCTCCGAAAAGATATGCAAGGCGCGCAAGCCCGCCAGCCGTTACGAGCGCAGCCGTGCGCGGCATCAATCCTAAACCTGTGAGCACTGTGCGCGCCGCCAAATACTCCAGCGCCGTTTGAGTTTTTCCGCGTTTTCCCATCTTGCAGGCAAAAGAGACGCCCCCAGTGTAAATTGCGCGCACCTCAACTGGCAAACCTATGTTACTTTTCGCCAACTGAGTGAGCGTGTTATAACAACGAAGATTACTATACAGACGCCGGGCCGCACGGGTTCATTTACGGAAAGGCGCAGCCGGGCCTTGCGAAAAGATAGTTGAGCAATCTGATTCGGACACCGGGAGAGGTGCATCTTCGGTGTCAGTAACGAGCGAAAAGGAGAGATAAGAATGGCTACGACAGCGATGGAAGGAAGCGCTGCTGGGGTTGGTGTGGAGAAACATCCAAAGGGTCTCTACGTGCTATTCGCGACCGAGATGTGGGAACGCTTCAGTTTCTACTCAATGCTCGCGATGTTTACTCTCTACTTGCAGGATGGCGCGGAAGGATTCGGATGGACGACAGCACAGGCGACCGGCCTGTATGCCAACTACCTGATGTTCGTTTACGCCTCGCCGCTCATAGGCGGTTTTATCGCAGACCGCTTCACGGGTTATCGCAGGGCAGTGATGATCGGCGGCATCTTCTTTATAGCAGGGCACCTGCTACTCTCCTTCAAGTCACTGACGGCCGTTTACGCTGCGCTCACGTGTCTGGTCATCGGCAACGGCTTTTTTAAGCCGAACGTCTCGACGATGGTCGGCAACCTCTACAAAGAGGGCAGCCACCTGAAAGACCGCGCCTATAACATCTTTTACATGGGCATCAACATAGGCGCTTTCACAGCCCCGCTCGTTGCCGGGTGGGTGCGCGCCAAGTTTGGATTTCACCCTGCCTTTGCAGTGGCGGCCGGTGGAATGGTCGTCTCCGTCTGGATTATGTGGCAGTTCAAGAAGTATGTTGAAAACCCGCAGCAGAATCCGAACGCGCCTTTGGCGGCTTCACCAACGGCCGCGACTCGCGATAGCGAGACGGCAGCCGACACAGCCGCCACGGCCACGGACGCGCCGCCGCATGGCGTCAGCCGACAGGATGCGGCGAACGCCAGCCGACAGGCGACGATGGATGCCGTCCCCGAATGGAAGCGTATCGTCGCGCTCATAGTAGTCTTCATCGTGGTAATAGTCTTCTGGATGGTCTTTCACCAGAACGGCTCTACGCTAACCTACTGGGCCGACCGTAATACGGACTGGACGGCCTTCTTCTCGCACGAGACGGCCGAAGCTTCCGGCGGGATCATTTCGAACGCCATCAACCCGTTCTGGGTCATCACGCTCACCTTCCCGCTAGTCTTCTTCTGGCAATGGCTGGACAGGCGCGGCCTTGAGCCTTCAACCCCGACCAAGATGGCGATCGGCATGACCCTGACCGGCTTATCATTCTTCGTGCTCTACATCGCCGCGAAGACGGGAGAGGCGAGCGTGACGGGTGCAGATCCTTATGCATTTAGAGTCTCGCCCTTCTGGCTGGTGACCTCTTATTTCGTGGTTACAACGGGCGAGCTGATGCTGTCGCCGATGGGGCTCTCGCTCGTCTCGAAGGTGGCTCCGATGCGCCTGCGAGGGCTGATGATGGGAGGCTGGTTCGTCGCCACAGCCATCGGTAACAAGCTGACGCAGATAGGCGTCTTCTGGGATCGCTGGCTGCACTCTTCATTCTTCGCGGTGCTGGGGTTGATGGCGCTCTTCATGGCCATAGTGCTGTTCATACTGCTCAAACCGCTTAAGAAGGCCATGCCCGGCGTGTAGCTTTCCGAGCCTGCTGTTTCGCTTTATGCCGTCAGGAAAAACGCACGACGCTATCACAATCCTGCTCGCCGCCCCGACATTCGGGGCGGCGTGGGCATTGACCGGGAGCCTCGCGCTGGCCTTTGTTGCAACCGCAGCGATGCTCTTCGGAGGTCTGATGTTCGGCCCGGACCTGGATATACAATCGAAGCAGTACACTCGCTGGGGCGTATTTCGTTTTCTCTGGCTACCCT
>DASVVZ010000124.1:0-7343 GCA_036389875.1 Pyrinomonadaceae bacterium | reverse complement strand
CGCCGTGCATGATGAAGTATAGATATTCGGGGAACTCTTCTATCTTGGGATGATGGCGCTCGGCCCTGCAGTCTTCGACCACCAGCGGATGAAGGCCGAACACCTCCACCAGAATTTTATCCTCTTCCAGCGGAGGATTGTCCATGTCTACCCAGATGGTGAGCGATCTGTCTTTCAGAAGCTCCGGCAAATCCGCACTGGTAAAGCCCTCTTCAATTTTCTCCGCTCCGGGGCGGTAAACGAAAATGTCCATTATCTCTTCTCTCCGATGAGCATTGTAAGTTTGGATGTAACGTCAAAATCACCAGATAACCCCTTGCGCGGCGGGAAAGTTTAACATAAGGGAAAAGGAAAAAGGTAAAGAGTAAAAGTACAATTTCGGCAACTCGACTGTGCGGCGTGCGGCCTGTTAGTATGTACGGCTCTTAAATGAAACTGACTGCTCATATTCTTGTAGATGAACCAGATTAAAATTTTTGTTTCCGATGATGTTTCCTCTAGCGGGCTTGAGCCGCTCAAGGCCGCCGGCTTTCTGGTGGAGAAAAAGACCGGCCTTAAGCCGGAAGAGCTGCGCGAAGCTTTGAAGGATTGCGAGGGCCTTGTGGTGCGCAGCGAGACAAAGGTGACGCCTGAAGTGATGGACGCCGCGCCCCGCCTCAGAGTCATAGGCCGCGCGGGCGTAGGCGTGGACAATATAGATGTCGCTGCCGCTACCGCGCGCGGGTTGGTCGTGATGAACGCGCCGGACGGCAACACCATGACGACCGCCGAGCACACGCTGGCGCTGCTGATGGCTTTGGCCCGCCGCATACCGCAGGCGGTCGCAAGCCTCAAGGACGGGCGCTGGGAGCGTAAGCGCTTCATCGGCGTTGAGCTTCAGGGGAAAACCCTTGGCATCGTCGGCCTCGGCCGCATAGGCCGCGTCGTTGCTTCACGCGCACGCAGCCTAGGCATGAACATTGTCGCTTACGACCCTTTCATTCAGCCGGAGCAGGCGCGCGATTTGGAAGTGGAGACCGTCGCGCTCGACGAGGTGTTTTCCCGCGCAGACTTTCTGACTATACACACGCCGCTCACTAACGAGACGCGGGGCCTCATAGGGCGCGAAGCCTTCGCCCGTATGAAGCAGGGCGTTCGCATCATCAACTGCGCTCGCGGCGGGTTGGTAGACGAGCGTGCGCTGCTCGAAGCCGTCAAAGAAGGAAAGGTGGCGGGCGTTGCCCTGGACGTGTTCGAGGCCGAGCCGCCGCCGGCAGACCACCCCCTCATCTCGCGCGAAGAAGTCATAGCCACGCCGCACCTTGGAGCCTCAACCACAGAGGCGCAGGAGGGCGTGGCCTTCACGGTCGCGGAGCAGATGAGAGATTTTCTTTTGACGGGCGCGCTGAGGGGCGCGGTCAACGTGCCTGCGCTCGGCACTGAAGCTCTCAACCAGCTTCAGCCCTACATGAAGCTGGCCGAGAGCCTGGGAAGATTCTCCGCGCAGCTTCTTGAAGGCTCGGCCGTGCGCGAAGTTCGCATGGAGTACGCGGGCGAGGTGGCGGAGATGGATGCGGCTCCCGTCACTCGCTCGTTTCTGGCGGGACTCTTGCGCGACATGAGCGCACGCGTCAACGCCGTCAACGCCTTTCTCATAGCGGAGGAGCGCGGCATCAACGTCACCGCTTCATATCGCCGCGCGGGAGCAGGCACCGATTTTCTACCCGCGATTGCTACGCGCGTCATCACCGGCGGCGGCGAGCAGAGACTGTCGGGCGCTCTCTTCCAGCAGGGAGGCGACGGGCGCATCACGGAGATTAATGGCTTTCACATAGAAGCCATTCCGCAAGGACACATGGTAGTCATGCGGAACCGGGACGTTCCCGGCGTTATTGGCCGCGTAGGCACAGCCCTCGGCGAGAAGGGCGTCAACATCAGCCGCTTTCATCTGGGAAGACGAGAGCAGGGCGGCGAGGCTATGGCGATAATCGAGACCGATGCGCCCCTGAGCGCAGACGTGCTTGAAGAGCTGCGCTCCTTCGAGCCGGTCATCTACGCGCGCCAGATAGAGCTTTAAGGGAACACTGCAGCAGTCGAGCTGAAATTCATTCCGCCGGGCTGAAGCTCATCTGAACAAGCCCGGTCGGATACTGCTGAGCATAATTTAGCTTCAATCTCTGCTCCGGGTAAGGGTGCAGGAATAGAGGGATCCCCTCTCCAAGGATAATCGGAATCACGGAGATGATAAATTCATCAACCAACCGAAGCCGCAGAAAGGAGGCCGTCAGCTCTGCGCCTCCTATAAGCCAAATCCTGCTTAGACCCTTGGACTCAATCCCGCTTATGACCGCGTCGGGCGAGGCGCTGGTAAAGACAACATCGTCTCTGTCTGTCGTAAGCTCGCGCCGGGTGAAAACGTATGTCGTCTTTCCCGGATACGGCCACTGGTCGAAGCCGAGCGCTTGCTCGTAGGTTTTAGAGCCGACGACAATCGCGTCCACCGTCCTGTAAAAATCGGCGTAGCCGTAGTCCGTCTCAGGCGTCTCCACCATAGAGAGCCAGTCTATGCCGCCGTCCTTCCTGGCAATGTAGCCGTCGAGACTCGCCGCTATATACAGAATTACATTAGCCATCTTCAATCCTCTTGACGCGGTCAGTCCTTCCCGGTCTGACTGTGTGGCGCGTCTACGGGCTTTGATTCGGGCGAGCCTTTGTGTCGCAGGAAGATAGTGAATATGACCATCAGGCCGACGGATAAAAACTCGCTCTGCCAGTTCTGGAACGACTCGAACCAGAAGCGAGAGGTGGCAAGATAGCCCAGAGTGGTGACGACTTCCGTGCCTCCGTGTTCCAGCTGATCCTGATTGTACTCGCGCGCGCCGCCCGCCGCGTGCAGGAAAAAGCTTATGAGAAAGAGGAGCAAAAACGTCAGGCTCAGCGAATACTGGTAGATTGCCAGAGCTATTCCGCCCTTTCGCACGGGCCACGGGGCATCCTTTTTGTTGCGTTTCCCGGCGGGGTCCCGGTCGACTACTTCCTCTTCGTCCAGCTTCTTAGACTCGGCGGAGCCCTTTTGATAGAGAAAAGAAGTGAGCACTATGAAGAGGAACATCTGTAAGAACTCGGACTCCCAGTTCTCCATAGTGGCCTCCACAAAATGCGCGCTTTGCAGGTACTGAACATAGCTTGCCTCTGTCCTCCCGTGGTCACGCTGGTCGCTGTTGAATTCCTTGAGCCCGAAGAGCGTCTGCCCGAAGATAAAGCTGAGGAAGAACATACCCAGCCACACGATTGACAGGCCGTTTGCGTGAAGAATTCGTTTCATGAAGTTTCCCGATGGTGAATTGGATAGAGCTTGCGTTATTTTACTGCACGTCGAATGCAGTCTGCTGCGAAATGGTCTTGCGCGAAGCGCGGTCTTCTACTGTTACACGCAGAACGTAGCGTCCCGCCTGCAACGAGCCCAGATTGATGTCGGCGCTAAAGGGGATGCGAGCAGGGTCGGCCCCTGCGTCCGGCGCGACCGCTTTGAATTGTGTTGAGACGATAGCCTTTCCGTCCCTGTAAACCTGCACCTGTGCGTAAAGATTCGGCTGAGCGCCCGTAAGTCTCGCGGCGTTGTAGATGAAGGTCATAAAGCGCAGGTGCGAGCCGTGAGCGAATTTTTTGTCCACGCTCCACTGAACCTGTTCCGTCTCGGTGCCGCCGCCTTTCAGGCTCTCTATGCCGAGTATCAGACTGCTCAGGGAAAGCTCGCGCCTTGAGAGGTCTGGAATCATTATCCACTGCATGTTGCTTCCCACGATTCCACTGCGGTCATCGCGCACAGCCGCGCGCACCTGGTACAGCCCTGGCTTGAGCGGCGTGCGATAGTTGTAGATTACATTTGAGGGAGCCTGCGTGCCGCCGCTGTAGGAGCCCGGAGCATTGACCCTGAGCCCTGTCTTGAAGCTTCCGGCGGCTTTCCCCTGGTCGTTGAGAATCACACCGGCAAGCGTCAGGCTGGCAGGCTCCGTGCCCTGCGGCCCGTAGGATAGAAGCCCGGTCGGAGCCTGCATGGAGCTGGTCAGAACTGCGCCCCTGGCGGGCGTGTCCAGATAGAGGAGGGAAAGCTGTAGGGGAAGCGTCTGCACCGGGTAAAAATCCGAAAGCGCCCGGTTCAAGTCCGAGTCCGGTTTTTTCTCTTGCGTGTTCGCCCCGCCCTTATCCTCTCTCGCCTCGCGTTCGTCTGAAGGGGGAGCGGGCGGCCTGTTGTTAAAGAAGCCGCGAGCCGTCCGCACTGTTAGCTCAGGACGCCCCTTTACGTGAACCTCTATCTTCCTCAACTTCTCGCTCTTCTGTTCATCAGCTTCAGGCCGCCAGGCCAGCAGATAGTAGCGAGCGGTCTCTTCCAGTGCGTTGCTGATGAATTCGCCAAAGAAGTTCTGGTTACGCAGCGCGCGCCCGCCCGTGTCTACTGCCAGAGCGTTCAGGGCGTCCTGTGTGGCGGCCACTTCGCGCGAGGCGGCGTTAGCCATGAGACCTTCCGGGTCGTAAGCTACGTTGTTGGTCGCGTCAAGCTGGTTTGAAAAGAGCCCGCGCGCGTCGATGGAGTAGATGACTACGCCGGCGCGGCGCGCCCTGTCGGTGATGGGGCCAAGCCTGTCATATCCTACGGAGCCGCGCGGCCCTGTGTCGGCTAAAAAACCGTCCGACACGAAGAAGGCCAGCTTGCTGCCCGGCAACCTTTCGGCCGAGCGCAGTAGTGTTTCCAGCGAGCGATAGGTGCTTGAGACGGCCTGACCCGATTGCAGCAGTATGAGCCGCGCGCGATTCCTTACCTCCTGCTCGCACGACTGGCGCAGGTTAGAGCCCCTTTTATTCCCCTTGGGTATCCATACCAGGCAATCCTGAACGAAGAAATTGAAGACGCCGGGGTCGTCGCGCCGCTCTATGACGAGCGCCATGTATTCGTTCATCACAGCGCCGGCCACGCGCGAAGCATCTCTGACTGTGTTCTGAATTTGAACCAGACGTGAGACGGCGGCACGCAGCACGTCCCTGTTATCCGTGAACTGCTGAAGAAAGCCTATCTGGCCGCTCGCGGAAGCGATGGCCACTGCATCGTTCTCTCCCATCTCCTTCTCTATAAAATCCAGCAGCATCTTTCGCGTACGGCCTGCGCTGTCCAGTGAGAGGTGCAGGTCGTCTATGAAGAAGATGACGGTGCGTCTTCGCGTCACAGGCGTGTTGCTTACGGCTGCATAGGGCGCGGGCTTGTCTCCTTTGGCGGGTCGCGCCATCTGTTCTCTGCGGCTCCCGGCCAGAATGTTTTCAAAGAACGAGACCGTAACAGGGCGACCATCGACTCGAAGCTCGAAATCCTCTTTCTTCAGCCCGTCAACAAACCGTCCCTGCCTGTCCAGAACCGTGATGCCCGTCTGTACAAGCTCCGTGTTGATTCTCAGAACGTCACCGTCACCCTGGGTCTTATCCCCCTCCTGCTGGCCCGTGGCAGCCTGAGCGGTTATAAGAAGGGCAGACAGTGCCGTTAATAAAAGCCTGATGAGTCTGTTCTTTGGACGCATGTGCCTGATAACCCTGAATCGTCTTGCGTTGTGTCCGAGCCCGTTGCTAAGGGGGAAGCCAATCCTGCTTTTATTGAACCTCAAAGCGCACGCGCTGCGAGGCTGTGGTCTTGGCGATACGGTCTATGGCCGTGACCTGAAGTATGTACTGCCCGACGCTCATCTCTTGCAATGGAAACTCCGCCGCGTAGATAAGGCGCGATGCGTCCTGCGCCTCGGTCGAAATCTTTCGCATGAGAGAGGTGGCGACGGGTTTTTCGTCGCGTAGAATTTGAACCTGAAGCTCCACCTGCGGCTGAGAGGCTGCGGCGGCCCGCGCGGCGTTGTAGATGTAGACCAGAAAGCGCAGGCTGGACGAGCGCTCAAACCTGCGGTCAACACTGATGGGAACGGTCTCAGTCGCCCCTTCCTTGTTGCCTTGCTCGCCCGTGGATTTTCTCTCGCCTAAGATAAGGCTGCTCAGGGAAAGCCGCTGCCTGGACATGTCCGGTATCTCTACCCATTGGACGGCAGTTCCCAGTAGGCCGTTCGCGTCGTAGCGTGAGGCGACGCGCACCTGGTAAAGCCCCGGCTTGAGCGTGGCGTAATAATTATAGGTAACGTCGGGAAGTCGCGGGTCTGTAACGTTCGAGCCCGGCGGCTGCGCAATAAGGCGGGTTCTGAAGCCGTCAATACGTTTGCCCTGTGCGTCAAAGACCACGCCTTCTATGTCAATAACGCCGCCCGATTTCGCGTTGCCCGTCTCGAACCTGATGCGGCTGCCTTCGATCTTCATGGAGGCCACCAACTGCGTGACGTTATTGGGAGCATCCATGTAGCTGAGCGTCAGCTCCGTCGGCAGCTCCTTTTGAGGATATCTTGAGACGAGCGCCCTGGTCAGAGGGTCTGTCGGAGGTTTCGGCTTTTTCTTGTCGGGCTTCTTGGGCTTCTCTGTGCTGGCGGCGACGGCGTCCAGGTATCCGCGCTGGAGGCGCACGCTCAGCTCTGGCCGGTTCTTCACGTCCACATCTATGCGATGAAACTTTCCGCTTCGTTGCGTCTCCGTCTCGGGCCGCCATGCAAGCATGTAATAGACGGAGGTCTCGCGCAGTATCGCGCTCAAGCTGGCGTCGAGCCCGTTCGTATTTCTGATAAAGCGGCCCCCCGTATCAACGGCCAACGCGTTCATGCCGTCCTGCGATGCGCCAAGCTCTCCGCCGGAAGAGCGCGCTCTCATCCCGAAGGGGTCGAAGCTTTCGCCGACTCTGGGGTCTTCCATGCCGGTCACGAGCCCCTTTGCATCCATAGAGTAGATGACTACGCCGGAGCGCGTGGAAGCGTCCGTGATGCTTCTCAACTTTTCGGTTACGTTTCCGGTTCCGGTGTCTAGGAAAAAGCCGTCGGAGATGAGAAAGACCAGCTTGCGCCCCGGAATCGGAGCCGAGTAACGTATCAGGCTTTCAAGAGTCGAGAGAGTGTTCAGTAATTTGCGCGAACCCTGCCTGAGAATAAAAGCGACTCGCTGCTTGACCTGCTCTTCGGCGAGACTGCGTGCCCCCTCTGTAATTTGCCCGCCCGGCCCGGTGGGAATGACGCCCGAACGCAGCGTCTCGTCTGCGAGGTACATGAGAGTGGCTCTGTCGCCACGGTCAACCTGTACGGCCTGGTAGTAGTTGATTATGGGTATCTGCACATCGTTTACGTCATAGCTCTTATAGCTGAGGCGGGCCAGGGCGGCACGCAACACGTCCTTGTTGTCGGTGTACTGCTGAAGAAATCCAATCTGGCCGCTGGCCGAAGTGATGGCTACAAGGTCAT
>DASVVZ010000123.1:0-5878 GCA_036389875.1 Pyrinomonadaceae bacterium | reverse complement strand
GCCGACGAACTCGAAGTCGTGCGCGGCGGCCCCGAAGCCCGTCGAAAATTTCTTGATAGAGGCGTGGTCTCGCTTCATCACGCTTACGTACAGACGCTGGCAGATTACAACCGCGTCATCAAACAGAAGAATCGCCTGCTGCAAGACGCTGCCGATTCAGAGATGAGCCTCTCTGAAGTGGAGCGCATAATCTCTCCCTGGAACGAGCAACTCATATCCTTAAGCGCCGAAATTCATCGCGCGAGAAATGATTACGTGCAGCGTCTGACGGACGTTCTGGAGCGGCGTCTTTTCGAGCGCGAAGATATAACTATTCTCTATCTGTCTTCGCTTGAAGGTAAGGGCGATTTAGGCAATTACGAAGCCCTCATGGCGGAGCGCTTACAACTTCGCCTGCAAGCCGAAATGTCAGCCGGATACAGCCTCATAGGGCCGCACAGAGATGACCTGGAAATACTGTTTGACGGACGGGATATACGAGCCTTCGGAAGCTCCGGTCAACAACGTAGCGCGTTGATAATACTTGACTTAGCGGCGATTTCCGTGTATTATTCATGGCACAATGAGTATCCGCTTTTCCTCATAGATGACGTGGATGCAGAGCTTGATCGAAAGCGTATTCGTTACTTGCTGGAGTACCTAGAGGGGCGCACACAGACCTTCGTCACGACCTCCAAAGAAAGCTTGGTGGAAGAGTTTATGGGGCGGTCGAATGTGTTCCGCATAAGGGATGGTTTGAGCCAGGAAATCGGGTCGGAAAAGGACTTAATTCAAACAGCCGCGAAAGGCGCAGAGAGCATCTAACCGATACGGTCAGAGAGGCAGATTTTCTCTCCCTCTCATCAAGCAAAGTTGGTGAATTTTATGAGCGATTTATTTGAAGAGGAGAATGTTTTGGCAACAGCACCATCAACATTAGAGAAGAAGAAAAAAGTACAGGCTTATGACTCAAGCTCCATCACAGTTCTGGAAGGGCGCGACGCCGTGCGTAAACGCCCCGCGATGTATATCGGCTCTACGGGCGATATAGGTTTGCACCACCTTGTCTACGAAGTTGTAGACAATTCCGTGGACGAAGCGCTTGCTGGTTACTGTGATTCGGTTGAGGTCTCGATTCATTTAGACAATTCTATTACGGTAGTAGATAACGGTCGCGGTATCCCCGTAGACTATCACAAGGGCGAGAAGAAGAGCGCTGCCGAAGTGGTCATGACAAAGCTTCATGCGGGCGGCAAATTCGACTCGAATGCTTACAAAGTCTCCGGTGGTCTGCACGGCGTAGGCGTTTCCTGCGTCAACTTTCTTTCTGAATCGCTACAGCTTGAAATCTGGCGCGAAGGGAAGACCTACGAGCAGGAGTACAAGCGTGGTATCCCGGTGACGAAGCTTGAGCAGACTGGAAAGACCAGAAAGCGCGGCACAAAGATTACTTTCAAGCCCGACCCGGAGATTTTCACCGAAACCATATTCAGCTTTGACAAGCTCTCCGAGCGTTTGCGAGAAAAGGCTTTTCTCAACAAAGGCATTCGCATCACCATACGCGATGAGCGCGATGAGCAGGAACGCTCGCACGAGTTTTATTACAAGGGCGGCATAGCCGAGTTCGTCAAGCACCTTAACAAGAACAAGAACACACTTCATGATAAGCCGCTCTATTTCGAGAAGACAGGCGACGCTCTCTCGATAGAGGTTGCCATTCAGTACAACGACAGTTATGACGAAAAGGTCTACTCTTTCGCCAACAACATCAACACGGTTGATGGCGGGACGCACCTTTCCGGCTTCCGCTCGGCGTTTACACGCACCATCAACGCCTACGCTCAGTCTTCCGGCCTGGCCAAGAACTTCAAAAGCTCTCTGACGGGCGATGATGTGCGCGAAGGGCTGGTAGCTGTCATCTCGGTCAAGCTGCCGCAGCCGCAGTTTGAAGGACAGACAAAGGGCAAACTCAATTCGGATGTAAAGGGTGCGGTCGAATCTTTTCTGAACGAGAGGCTGACAGAGTACTTTGAGCAGAACCCGAATGTGGCGCGCAAGATAGTAGGCAAATCTCTGGACGCCGCACGCGCACGCGAAGCGGCACGCAAGGCACGCGAGATAGTTCGCAAAGGGGCGCTTGGCTCGAGCATGCTTCCCGGAAAGCTTGCGGACTGCCAGGAGCGCGATCCTCAATTGTGCGAGATTTACATTGTGGAAGGAGATTCGGCGGGCGGCTCGGCCAAACAGGGACGCGACCGCAGGAATCAGGCGATTCTCCCTCTAAAAGGTAAAATCTTGAACGTGGAGAAGGCGCGTGTCGATAAAATGCTCGGCCACGGCGAGATCAAAGCGCTGATTACAGCGCTCGGAACCGGCGTCGGCACAGACCTGGACGCGGGCAAGCTGCGTTATCACAAGATAATTCTCATGACTGACGCGGACGTGGATGGCTCGCATATACGTACGCTGCTTCTGACCTTCTTCTACAGGCAGATGCCTGATCTGTTAGAGAAGGGATACGTCTACATTGCACAGCCACCACTGTTCAAAGTAAAACGCGGAAAGAAAGAGGAGTACATCAAGGACGAGCGATCTATGGTGCGCTACATGATGCGGCAGGCTACGAGCGACATGAAGGTGACTTCTCAGACGACGCAATCTGTGCTTGAGGGCAGAGACCTGGCACGCGCTCTGGAGCAGATGGTAGAGTTCAAGCGGTATTGCGAGAAGGCTACGCGCCGTCTGGCTGGTGACAACCGGCTTCTGAATTCGCTGCTTGAGGCCCTGGCGGGGCCCAATGGCGTCCTCAGAAAGGACGGACTGTCGTTACGAGATGTCTTTCATAGCGAAGACTATATGGCGCGCATAGAGGGTTTGCTGGCAGGCGCTGGCTACAAGACAGATCTGACGGAGGACGAAGAGCATGGCCTGTGGGATATAGAGACGAGGACGGATTCAGGCGTTGGCGTCTCAATTGACTGGAACCTTGTGAGCTATGTGGAGTTTCAGAAGGCCGTGGAGCTTTATAAGGCTCTGGAAGGAAGTCTGGCTTCGCCTTTCATGGTTGGCGAAAATGGGTCGAGCGAGACTGTTCAGACACGAGATGAACTGCTTGAACGAGTACTTGGCGCTGCCAAGAAGGATTTGACCATACAGCGCTATAAGGGTTTGGGCGAAATGAATCCGGAACAGCTCTGGGAGACTACTATGAACCCTGATAAGCGCACGCTTTTACAGGTGAAGATTGACGACGCCGTCGAGACAGACCAGATTTTCACAGTCCTGATGGGCGATCAGGTCGAGCCGCGCCGCCGTTTTATAGAAGAGAACGCGTTGGATGTAAAGAACTTAGACGTTTAGTTTATGGTTCAAAGTGCGCCTGCGGCGGGTCTCGAACAGGGACTATTTGACACACCGCAACACTTTTGTTAAACTACAGTTCCTTTTCCTCCTGTGGATCTTGCCGCTACGAGCATCTCGCGCTTGTAGCGGTAATTTTTTTAATGCTCCTGCGCATAGGCCGAGAAGTCGAAAGCTTCTATGTAATTGCCGCCGGCTGCCTGAAACAGGCTGATTAAACGCTTAACCTCATTTTCAGGCGTGCGTGCCACGAGCAGCAACTCGCCTTTCTTCAGTGCCTGTTGATAAAGGCGTGCGGAAATACTGGGCACGCCTTTAATCATGGTTTCCACAGCATCTTCCCTCTTCGTGATCACCGAAAAGCGGCAGGATTCAAAGCCGCCTGATGCAGCATAAGCAAGGACGCGGGCGGCCACCTGTGGATTATCAAAGGTGGAGATAATAGTCTTAGCCATAAAACGGCCTCCTCATCAGAGGTACAAAATACTTTGGCTTCAGGATTTGTCGTCGCCCACACTGGTGTCTATATCATCCAGGTTCAGGCGGTCTGCTTCGGCTACGCCGTGCTGGTTGTAGTAGCCGCCGGGCGCGAACTGCCCTGACTCTCCAATGTCCAGCGAACGGCTGTCGTTTGCGGGATTAACTTCTTCCGCCCCGTCGGGCATGTCTGAAAGCTTGGGTTTCGGAGTGGCTTCATTCTTAGCTCTATCGTCTGCCATTACAGGTTTCTCCTCTGCTTGAAAAGTTTTAATCCTTCATCTCGCTGAAACGCTCAACGCGAAAACGCGAGAGCTTAAGTGGCGTGCCGGGGCGGATGCCAGCCTTTCGCGCCGCTATCTCTACCTGCTGGCTGGCTGTCTTTACGCCTTCAATGTCCGGCAACAGAAGCCCTCGCCTTGTGCCGCCGGCATCTTCTACGATTACGCCGTAAACCTTCGGGTCCAGGTCATCAAAGGTCGCAGGCTCCGGTTCGTAAAGTACATCAACGGAGTAACGTAAATGTGACAATTCTTCTGCGTAAACGGGAGGAAAGCGCGGGTCGCGCGTGGCCGCGCTGATGGCGTTGGCGATTATCTCTTCAGCCAAAGAATCCTGCGTAGGCTCTATGGTACCGATGCAGCCGCGCAGCTCTCCATCATCGGTTTTGATGGAGACGAAGCAGGCTGCGCGCTCAGGCAATAGATCCGCGGAAGCCTTCGGAATTTCTCCGCCGCTCACGTAAGCCTCAATCGCGCTGCGCGCTAAGTCGGTTATCTGCTTCTTAACCTTGCGCTCCGTTTCCGTAGCTTCTTCGTGACGGCTCTCCATGTGAACTGCTCCTTTGAGAGACGAAACCTGCGCCACCATGTAGCCCACGCCGAATGGCGCTTCGTAGCTTAAGACTTCGCAAGCCGGCCCTGCGCTTTGAGCCGCGCCGAAGGCTATGAGCATGGAGCGATAGCCGCATTCGCCCGCGCGCTTTCTGAGGCCCTGGTCTATTTTGACGATGCGTGACGGATCACAGACGCGTAGGCTGGCCACCACCTCCTGGTCAAAGAGATGAGCTTCCGGGTTGAAGCCTGCCGGAGCGCCCGGCTTTAAGCGGTGCGAAAGGTCACCGCTCGCCACGAGCGCTGCGGGCCGCCGGGTCTCTTCAATCGCGCTCCTTATGCAGGAGCCGAATCTAAGATGGTCTTCGTTTGAAAGGAAGGTGTAACCGAGCGCTACTACACGTCCCTGCCAGCCGTTCCGCAGGAGGAAGTAGAGCGGCACGCTCGTCCCGTGATCGAGTTCGTAGCCGCGCACCGCCGACACCTTGTAATCGTGCGCGCGTGCCGTTAGCCTGATGGCGTTCAGGAGTTCTTCGTCGAGCGGGGCTTCGACGCGCGTGTTGGGCGCGCGAAAGTTGCGGAAGTCGCCGTAGAGATGCGCGTCTTCATAGGCTACAAAGGCGCTTGCCTCCAGAGGGGCATGCGGCGAGATGAGCACTACGGTCTCAGCGCCGCTCTCTATGAGCCGGCGCGTGAACTCGCGCATGGCATCTATGGATGCGTGCACTTCGCCCGCAGCCTCCTGACCGACCTCCGGAACCATAATCGGCGGGTGCGGAGCGATGCCTGTAAAAACCAGATAGCTCGCTGTCATCTCGATAGAAAACCTCTGCTGCCGAGCGCCTCTGAAACTTTCCGATAGTCTTCGCGTCGCGGGGGTGAAGGCGCGAATGAAAGATATTTCGGGCCGGGAGCGCTCGCTCAAAACGGTTCGGCGCTCGCAGCAAAACAAAAAGCTTGTAGGGAACAATCGCATTTTACCACACGCCGCGCGGCTACCTGCAAGCCATAAGTTGTATAAGCAGAACGGGTCAGGCCCGGCTGATTCAAAGATGACCCCGGCCATTTGCACGACGAGCCGTCAGCCACTTATGATGACGGGCGCGTTTGAAAATAGTTCTGCCGCGAGAGCGCGCGAAGAGTTTGGGGGCGAAGAGGCTTTTTGATGGTGAGAGGGAAGTTTGACGTTCTGGTTGTGGGGGCCGGGCCGGCCGGTTCGTTCGCGGCCG
>DASVVZ010000122.1:0-1567 GCA_036389875.1 Pyrinomonadaceae bacterium | reverse complement strand
AGCGCAGAACATTTCGCGGGAGACGCCTGCATAAGCCGGCGCCGAGCGTCAGCGCGAGCACTCCCTTCGTCATGAGGGCCAAGGTCGCGCCCATCCAGACCAGTAGCGGCGCATGATAGCGCGCGGCGAGCGTGGCGGTGGCGATCTGGCCCACGTCGCCCCATTCGGAAAAGAAGATGGCGGCGAAGGAGACGGGCACGGCGCGCGACCACTTGAGAGCGCCTGCCTCACGTTGCGGCGAGCCCTCCGGCCTTTTCATCCAGATGATAAGGCCGGTCGCAAAGAAGGTGGCGGCGCTCATCCCCGTGACCAGCGCAGACGGAAGTTCGGCAACGACCCGGCCCAACGACACAGCCGCCAGCATCTTCCCGGAAAAAGCCAGCGCGATCCCGCACATCACAGGCAAAACGTGGAAGCGCACCGTCAAAGAGCTGATCGTATAGAGATTTTTATCGCCGACCAGCTCGGCCAGAAAGATCGTTCCATATGTCGCAAGCAAGAGGGAGAAGCTCATAAGACACGCATTGGCAAGAGTCCGTGAAGATGAGTGGCTCTACGCTGCTGGACAGCGCGCCGAAAGGCCGCACAGAGAGAGCCGCCAGGCTCAAAGAGAATACCGGCGGCGCGCAGTATATCAAGGGCCGGTCTTAATAGAAAGGATGAAGGCAAAAGGCGGCAACGATGAAATAAAACCTTGCAACGCTCGCATGCCTTTCCTTCCGCCTTGCTCTTCGATTCGACCAGCCTGACCCTCGTGTGTTTAAATATCTCTTCAGAGGGATTTCTTAATGCAGCATCAAAATACGCTCGATGCGGCGCAGACGGCGCTGGTCATCATAGACATGCAGGAGGCTTTTCGCGCTTCGATCTCGGATTTCGCCGAAACGGCGGCGCGCATCGCGCTCGTCGCTCATGCCGCGCAGCTCCTGCGCGTCCCCGTCATCGTTACCGAACAATATCCGAAGGGGCTCGGCCCGACGGCCAGCGAAATCAAGGCCGTCTTACCCAACACGATTGCAGTTATAGAAAAGACCGCTTTCAGCTCTTGCGGCGCGGCGCAGTTTGAGTCGGAGCTTGAGCGCGCGGGCGCACGCCAGGTTCTGGTCTGCGGAATAGAGGCGCACATCTGTGTCAACCAGACGACCCATGATCTGCTCGCGCGCGGGCGTCAGGTTCATCTGCTCACGGATTGCATCACGGCCCGTGCCGCCCAGAATAAACAGATCGCTCTCGCCAAAATGCAGCAGAGCGGGGCTCTTCCCTCCTCCACGGAGATGGCCCTCTTCGAGCTGCTGCGTGACGCGCAACATGAACAATTCAAGGCAATTCAGAAATTGATTAAATGAAGCAAGTAGAACCCGAGGGCCCAGGCGTCAGAATAAAAGCAAAGCCTTCTTATTCCGTGTCCTGAATTCTGAGTCCTGTTTTCCGACCCCTGACGCAATTATGGACTTTCTTTCGCAGCTTAATCCGCAACAAAGAGAAGCCGTCACGCAAACGGATGGGCCGCTGCTTATCCTGGCGGGCGCGGGCTCAGGCAAGACGCGCGTCATTACCTTCCGCATCG
>DASVVZ010000121.1:0-2357 GCA_036389875.1 Pyrinomonadaceae bacterium | reverse complement strand
GGTTCGCTCTTTGTTTTGATTAGGCCGCGAGTGTCAGCTCAAACAGTTCTTCCGCGATGTCAGAGAGGCGCGTGACTATGGCCGCGTTGCTGGTTTTCATCGCGCGGAACCTCCTGGCTTCGTGGCTCGTGCGGGAGCCTGCGCCATCCTTATCCGCCGCTACGAGCGCGACCTTGAGGACGGGAGAGCTGGCTATGACGAACCACTCTCGCGAGAGGCGCGAGTCGCGTTCGAGTTCCACCACGCGCATGTTCGGGTGACGAGGCGGCTGCCAATCCGGCTCGCCGAACACGTAAAGGCGCTCTGAGACATCGGCGATTCTCAGGTAACGGTCGGCGATGCTTTCCATGTTTGAGAGCTTCTCAAAGCCGGCGTAGACGCGGCCGGCCCGATGTGTTCTCAAAAGAACCGCGTTCTCAATCAGGAGACTGACGTATTCGAGGCAGGGCGTGCCGGTCTCGAACGTGAAGGTCTCGCGCTCGTCAAAATCACGCCGCGAAATAAATGTGACTTCCCCGATGTCTTCGCCGTGGGAAAACTGTGCAATCTTAAGGGCTTCTTCAAACAAGGAGAATGTATTCACGCGCTTCTCAAACCTCCAAAAGCGCCACAGGGGCACAACTATCTTCTACTCGCCTGAATCTTCGCGCGCGTTACGAATGTTTCTTTAATTTGTGGATGGGCCGGCCGGGGTGAGGGTTTTACTTACACTTACCCAAAGCCTTGACCCCATCTCTTGCGTTGAAGAAAAGATTTAAGGATATTAGATGCAGGTGCTCTCGAACTCTAAAAGTGAAGACAGTCTGTTGCCAAAGGATCGTTCCCCCGATCCGCTTGCAGCTCACCCGGCACTGTTATTCACTAGCCATGTTTAAAAATTGACATGTATCCCTTTGCCTTGGGCTTCGTGTGTCTGTCCCTTCACCTGGAAAGAATCAGAGCCCTTGGTAGCAATCCGTCCGGCCCCTTCATCCTAACCCCTTATTTGCCCGCTCGCCGCAGCAAGGTCTTTACAAATCCGTGTCGAATGATTCATGCTCGGCGCGCAGCGGTTTGAAAAGAGGAGGGAGACAGCCCATGCTGTTTATGGTAATCGAGCGCTTCAGGAATCGTGACGCCCTCTCCGTTTACAGGCGATTCAGAGAGAGCGGGCGCATGATGCCGGAGGGGCTCAAGTATATGGAAAGCTGGACTGAGGCAAGCCTTGAGCGCTGCTTTCAACTGATAGAGTGTGATGACCCGTCGCTCTTGCAGAAGTGGGTGGCCGAGTGGCAAGATCTTGTCGAGTTCGAGTTCGTCCCCGTAGCCCCGTCAAAGCAGACCCTGGAAGCGATTACACCCATGCTTTAATATCTCATACGGCCCATGAACAATGACAAGTCTGACAACTTCGCTTTCTTCTTCGCTGATAGTAAATCGGTAGAGTGGCATGCTTCCACTTTCGCTCCAGGCGTGGAGGTGAAAGACCTGGGCGCTGCAAACGGGCGCTTCATGCAGTTGGTGCGATTTCCTCCCGGCGCGGTCTTTCCCGTACATGAGCACGCGGGGCCGGAGTTCGTGTACGTTCTAGAAGGCGAGTTGATTCAGAACGGCCGGCGACTCGGGCCCGGCTGGGTCAGCGTGGCGCAGGCCGGAACCGTGGATGAAGATGTGAAGAGCGAGACGGGCTGCGTGTTCCTGATAATCTACACAGAGTGAGACCGGTAAGGCTTCTTACCGCTGCTTGAGAAGTCTTTGAATCAGCTCGTGCAGTCGGTCAAAGTTGATGGGCTTTGTAAGATAGCCGTCGAATCCTGCGTCGGCGGCTGCGCGGCGAAAGCCGCCCGTGTCGTAGGCCGTCAGCGCAACAATTGGAATCTTCTCCATAGTCACGTCCGTGCGCAGCTTCCGCGTGGCCTCAAGACCGTCGGTGCCTGGCATGGCTATGTCCATCAGTATAATGTCCGGCCTGGTCAGAGAGGCGACGCGCACAGCCTTCTCGCCGTCCGAGGCCGTCACTACTCGATAGCCCTGCTGCTGCAAATCCAGGCTGAGCAGAGTCAGGTTGTCAACGACATCGTCAACAATCAGGATTAAGAAGCCTTCCTGCGGAGGGCCGCCCATCTCGCCGCCTTCGCCCGGAAGAGGCGTCAGCCTGGTGGTCGTCATGGACTTATGCACTTCGTCCGTGGCCGTGGAATCCTTCTTCATGGCTCAATTCTAAGTTAAGTCCGTCGCCCGGACAAAGAAGCGGCAGGGTTTTGGGCGGATTCCACATATGAAATATTCTTCTTTTTCGTGCCCGGCAGGGGGCGACGCGGCTATTTTGGGCAGAAAAAGAGGGGGATTTTCAGGCGCTGGCGGCTATCTCATCCAGC
>DASVVZ010000120.1:0-3338 GCA_036389875.1 Pyrinomonadaceae bacterium | reverse complement strand
GAGGCAGAGGGCCTGCGCCTGCGCCTCCCATTCGAGGGCCGTGTCGAGGCTCGTCTCCAACTCGCGGTTGAGCATCTCCTTCGTGACGCCGAGCGCGAACGAGGGGCCGGAGGCGAGACGCGCGGCGAGCGAGCGCGTCTCTTCGGCGAGCGCGTCGGCGGCGACGACGCGGTTGTAGAGGCCGATGCGCTCGGCCTCGCGCGCCGTGATGAAGTCGCCGGTGTAGAGCAGTTCCGTCGCGCGGCCCAGGCCCACGTATCGCGGCAGCAGGAAGCACGCGCCCATGTCCGCGCCCGACAGCCCGACGCGCACGAAGAGGAACGCGATGCGCGCCTCTTCAACCGCGATGCGCAGGTCAGCCGCAAGCGCGATGACTGCGCCTGCGCCCGCCGCCGCGCCGTTCACGCACGCGATAACGGGCTTGCGCAACTGGCGCATGCGGCGTATGAGTTCGCAGGTCAAACGCGTGAACTCGAACTGTCCTTGAACGTCGAGCGACTGTAGGTCGGCGATGATGTCGCGCACATCGCCGCCCGAACAGAACGCGCGCCCCGCGCCCGTGATGACGACGGCGCGCACCTCTTCTTCCGCGCGCAGCGCCGCGAACGTGTCCGTCAACTCGCGGTAGACCTCGAAGGTCAGAGCGTTCAAACGCTCCGGTCGGTTGAGCGTTATCAACCCTACACGCTCGCGCACCTCGAAAAGGAAGCTCTTGGGATTAATCATATCTTCTGCTCTTGGTTCCTGAAGCAGCACGAAGAGGCTCAGGGCTTATACGTGCTCTCTCTCAATACCTCAACGGGCGCAGGCAGGTTTCCGGTCTTAAGCACGTGAGCTATGTCCTCGGCCTGCTCCCTGGTGTATCTGCCCGTGATGACACCTGTGTCGCTGATCTCAGACCTGATGTGCGCGACCGAGCGTGCTTCTTTGTTAAGAACGACGCCTATGTATCTGTTAATGTTCGCCCTCGTCCACGCCTGAAGCTTTGCCGCGCCCTCCGGGCGGAGCGAGAAGACCACATCGTAGTTGTCCGAGACCTGAGACGCATGTGCGTCCCGTATGTCTTCTCCCGTAATTACAGGCGTGCGCTCTACTACAATGAACTTCTTCTTATTGACGGAATCTCCCGCGGCAGCTTCGTTATAGGACAATACGTCTTTGTCTGCGCTCGCGGCAGCTTCCGCTTCCTCACGCGTAGCATAACTGTCAAGCGGAGCAGGATAGAGCCTAGAAGCTACTGCGCGCATCTCCAGCCCATAAGAGAGCAGTATGTTTTTCACTCGCTCGGGCGTCAGGCCGCCGGAGACCCTGAGCGTGATCTGCTCGCCGCCGTCTCGTTGCAGCTTGCAGTAGACGCCCATCTGGTTACATCGCGCTTCTATGACCGCGATAGTGCGGACGACGCTCTGCTCCGGTTGGCCGCCGTCGGCCTTAACGGCTATAACCAGCAGGATGCCGCCCTCATCCTGCGGCCCCTGACGCGTGTACAATCTGCCGCAGCCCGCGCTCAGGGAGAGCAGCAGCAGTAGCGTAAGCGGTAGCGGCGATAGCTTTCGCGGGGCGGCACGCACGCTTTGAAACCCTCACTATCTCTTAATGTGCGAGGCTGTAAAGAACCCTTGCTCTTAATGCGCGCCGTCCATCAATCCGTGATGACGGCGATGCCTTCTATCTCGACCCTGGCCTCTGGCTCAAGCAGGCTTTTGACTTCCACGAGCGCCATGGCGGGGAAGTGGCGTCCCATAAGCTCGCGCCAGGCTGCGCCAATCTCTACTGTGCGGGCGCTGTATTCCGTCTTGTCCGTGACGTAAACGACCAGCCGCGCAACGGAATCGGGCGTGCCCCCGGCCTCGCGCACAACCGCCAGAAGGTTTGCGAGCGATTGATGAAACTGCTCTACGAAATCGTGGCTTGCTATGCGCTGCTCTCTGTCCCAGGCTATCTGTCCGGCTACGAACAGCAGACGCCCGCCCGCGGGCGCGAGCACTCCGTTCGAGTAGCCGCGCGGCCTGCCCAAAGCATCCGGGTTGATGAACTCAAGAGACATAACGATTTTGGATTTTAGAGTTCGGATTAGCGAGACGGGGCCGGAGGCGTTCAAACTTGAGCGCCGCTCCAACCCGGAATCCGGAATCTAAAATCAGTAGAGTAGGCTTCCGCCGTCTATGTTTATCGCCTGGCCTGTGATGCCTCGCCCGGCATCGCTTGCCAGCAGAAGGGCCATCTCCGCGACCTCTTCGGGCGTGATCAGCCGGTTCTGCGGGCTCATCTGCTCAATCGTGGCGCGCGCCTGCTCTTCAGACCTGCCCGTGCGGTTAGTGATGTTCTCAATGGCTCGCTCCGTCATCAACGTTTCGACGTAGCCGGGGCAGATGGCGTTGACGGTGACGCCGCGCGTGGCAACCTCCACCGCCACGGAGCGCGTCAGCCCGAGCACGCCGTGCTTAGAAGCCGAGTAGGCTGCGATATAGGGAGCGCCCGTCTTCCCCGCAATCGAAGCTATGTTGATGATGCGGCCCCAGCCGCGCTCAAGCATCTGGGAGAGCGCGGCGCGCGTGCAATAGAAGGTGCCGGACAGATTGATGCTCAGATGCCTGTGCCAGAACTCGTCCGTTGTTTTAAGAAGCGGCGCGCTCTCTGCCACGCCCGCGTTGTTGATCAGAATGTCCGGCCCGCGCCCGAAGGCGTTAAAGGCTGATAGGAAGAACTTCTCCACGTCTTGCGGGTCGGCCACATTGCACACGTCGTACATGACATCGGAGCTAAATTCGTTGCGCAACTCGTCGGCGACTCTCTCGACCTCTGCACTCGTGCGAGAGCACAAGGCTATCTTTGCGCCCTCGCGGGCAAACGTCATGGCTATGCTGCGGCCAATGCCGCGCCCCCCGCCGGTAATCAATGCGATTCTATCTTTTAATCTCAAGTCAAAGTCCGGGGCTAAATCTTAACGAGCCTCGGCTCGCGTTTTTCCACGAAGGCGCGCACGCGCTCCCTGGCCTCTTTCGACTGGAAGCATTGAAGCTGGGCTTCCGTCTCGTACTGTAGCATGCGCTCTATGCTCGACTCTTCGCTCATGTAGACGGCATGCTTGGCGGCGGCGATGGATTTGTAGGGCGCGTCGCGCAGGCGCTCGGCCAGGCGGCGGGTCTCCGCCTGAAGCTCTTCGTCAGGTACGACCCGGTTGACGATTCCGAGCTGGGCCGCGCGCTCCGCGTTAATTGAGTCGCCCAGAAAGAACATCTCGCAGGCCAGGTTGGAAGGTACGACGCGCGGCAGAAAGTATGTCCCGCCCCAGTCTGGGTGCAAGCCGACTTTAACGAATGACTGGCTGAAGGTGG
>DASVVZ010000119.1:0-4340 GCA_036389875.1 Pyrinomonadaceae bacterium | reverse complement strand
TTTAGCGGCGACCTGAAGCTTTTCATACGCAACTACGCGGAACTGCTCGGCCTTAACGTAGTCTTCGACAGCCAGAGCTTCCGGCAGCCCCGGAACATAGACATCTCTCTGAAGGACGTGACGGCCGCGCAGGCGCTCGATTACGTCTTTCTTCAGGAGTCGCTCTTCTTTCAGAAGCTCGGCCGCCGCACCATTCTGGTAGCAGACCAGCAGCGTCGAGGAACCTACCAGCAGCTGGTCATACGCACCTTTTATCTATCGAACCTGAAACCGGCCGACGCCGAAAAGTATATTAGCCGCGCCATACCGGCGCAGGCCGGCCGCCCCACGACCATTGCTATTCCGGACCCGGATACCAACAGCATCACCATACGCGACACGGCAGAGAACGTGCGACTGATAGGAGACATCCTGGCGAGTCTTGACAAAGACCGCGCCGAGGTCGTGATGGATGTCAGCATCTATGAAGTGTCGCGCGACGACCTGTTGAGAATAGGAAACCAGATAGGCTCGAACACGACGCTCGTCAACCTGGGCGGCGCGCAGGGCGGCATCTCAGCGCCCAGCACTTTCTCGCTCGCGCTGCCGAAAGCCCTGGGCGTAGGCTTCGCGCTTCCGCCTTCGGCCATCTCCCTGCTTCAGGGCAAAGACCGCACGCGGCTCCTCTTTACGACGCAGATTCACGCCTTCAACAACGAGGAGTCCACCGCCCGCATAGGCCAGCGCGTCCCCGTGCAGACGGCCCAGACTTTTCCCTTCGGCACGACCAACACTACTCAGCAGCCTGGCGGCGTCAACCCGGGCGTAGGGTTCGCGGGCGGCTTCCCCGTCTTCAACTACGAGCAGACGGGCTTGACCTTGAAGTTCCAGCCGCAAATCTTTCCGAACCTGGACGTGCAGGTCAAGATGAGCATAGAGTCTAAGGACGTGCTCAATCCTGGTAATCCTACACCCACTTTCACGGAGCGCTCGATTGCGGGCACTGCGCGCATACAGAACAACCGCACGATGATGCTGGCCAGCATCGCTCAGGGCTCACAGTCGCAATCGCGCGTGGGGCTTCCGCTTCTGGGGCTTATCCCTATCCTGGGCCGTCTCTTTACCGCGCCGGAGGATAGGAACCGGCAGGTTGACATCGTGATAGCCGTGACGCCGCGCGTGCTGCGCGCCCCGGCTGTCACGCCGGACGACGAGCTGATGCGCGCCAGCGGCACTTTGCAGACGCCCACGAGCGGCTCCGTGCAGGCCGTGCTCGAAGATGCGGAGCGCGAAGACCAACTGGCCGCGATTCGTCGCGGGCAGAATCAGACTCTCGCGCAGAACGCACAGGCACAGCAGCCGGCACAGCAGCCGGCGCAGGCGCAGCTACAGAGGCCCATACTGGACGAAGAGCCGCCCGCATATGTGCCCGCGCCGCGCGCTCTGATGGGTAGCGGCGTTCAGGCTAGCGCGCCTTCTAGAGGAACCGACGCGGCTACAAATATCTCCACAACTCTTCCGGCCAACATCCGGCCCTTGCCCGTGAACGTACCCAGGGCAGAGCTGACCGCGCCCGGAAATAGCTCGGGCAGCACGGCGGGCAATACCAACGTGTCCAATCTCTCTGCGCCCGCAGGCAACACATCGAGCGCTTCGACTTCAAACACGGGGGGCGCGACCGCCAATACGGGCGCGGCCAATGACGCGCCCGCGCTGCGACGGCTGGACAGTTCGGCGCCGGCCGCGAAGCCTTCATTCATAGGCCCGCAGCTTGAGACGCAGGATAGACGAGACGATGCGCGGCCCGCACGGCCCGGTGGTTTGAATAACAGCACGACCGAATCGCCTCAGTTGAAAGCGCCTGCGACCGCCGGGCCGCCGCTCGTTGTGCGCAGCGCCGCAGGATTGATGCTGCTTCCGAAGTTGCAGGAGATGCGCGTTGGCGAACGCCGCCGCATTACGCTTCTGCTCAAGACGGATGCGCCGCTCGGCCTGGCTGCTCTGACCTTCAAGTTCGACCCGCAACGATTACGCATCGGCGGCGTTTCGACGGGCAATCTGTTGACGGCGGCTGCCGACGGCTCACAGCCAATTCTGACGCAATCGATTGACGCCAAGGGCTTGCTGATTATTTCGGTCGCGCCGCCCGCAGGCGCTCAGCCACTGACGGGCGCGGGCGTCCTCGTCTTTATAGATGTGGAGGCCATTGCTCCGGGCGAGAGCGTCTTCAGCTTCGATAAGAATAACGTGCACCTGATCGCCGCAGACGGCCGCTCAGTCCTGATAGACCTGTCGGAAGTTAAGGTAGTTGTAAAGCAGTAGTAATAGATGAGAGTAAAAAACGCACACGGCTTCACGCTGCTTGAGCTTGTCATCACGATTTTTATCCTGGCGATTCTGACGCTGGGCGTGATGCCGCTCGTACAGGTTGCCATACAGCGCCAGCGCGAGGCGCGACTGCGCGAAGCTTTGCGCGAGATGCGCGGCGCAATCGACCAGTTTCGTCGTGACGTAATCGGCGGCCCCTGCGCTCCGCCGCCGGTCGGACAGCAGGCCCAGCAGCAGCAGCCAAATCAACCCGGCCAGCCTGGAGGCCAGCAGGCGATGATTGACCCGCGCAGCCGCGTCATGATTACGGACTGCACAATCTTCTCCACGGATAACCCTGACCGCTACCCGCCGGACCTTGAAACCCTTGTCAAGGGAGTCAACGTAGCGCCGCGCGCAGGCGCGGGTAACCAGTTGGGCGGCGTGGGCCTGGGGACGGATACGCGCAACGCTACGGACGTCAGCGGAACGCTTTCGACGAAGAAGAAGATTTACCTGAGAGAGATTCCGATTGACCCTGTGACGGGCAAGCGCGAGTGGGATTTCCGCTCGCTTTATGACACTGCGGATTCCTCGTCCTGGGGCGGCGAGAATGTCTTTGACGTGCGCTCTCAGTCCAAGTCCACGGCGCTCAACGGGGAGAAGTACAATGAGTGGTAGAAGGCAGTTTGCAGTTTTCAGTTCTCAGTTTTCAGTAAAAGCGCGCACGCCCTTAAGACCGGGGGCGCGGCACAATGATGATTCGCTGAAAACTGAAGCCCGAAAATTGCAAGCTGGTTTTACGTTGCTGGAATTGATGATAGTGATGTTCATCCTGGTCATTCTGGCATCGGTCGCCCTGCCGCAGTATAGAAAGATGATGCTGCACGCGCGCGAGACGGTTCTGCGCGACGACCTCTTCCAGATGCGCAAGGCCATAGACCAGTACACCGCGGACAAGGGCGAGTTGCCGAAATCGCCCGACGACATAGCCGGGAAATACCTGCGGGAGATTCCGGTTGACCCCATAACAAACGAGCGCGACTGGAACTGGATTACGGGCGAAGACCCTTACGCCACGGAAGGCGGAAGCGGCATAATCGATGTAAAAAGCTCTTCCGGCGAAGAAGCCTCCGACGGCACCCGCTACAGCGATTGGTGAGCAAGCACAGGACATGGCTGATAATCCTTTTAGAAGACTTGTGAACCCGAGCTTGCCTGCGGCAGCCGTAGGGCTGGAAGCGGGCGAGGCTTCGGCTGTGCTTTTAGAGCGGCGTCGCGCTCTCTACAGCATCAAGCGCGCGGCCACCATTAGCCTGCCGCGCGAACTCCTGAAGCCGAGCTTTGAAGAGACGAACATCTCGGACATGAATGAGCTGGCCGAGGCGCTCGCTCAGCTGGTCGCGAGCGCCGGTCTTCAGAGGCAGAAGAGGTGGTCTGTGGCGCTGCCCGGAGCGGCCACGCGCTCCTCCATAGTGACCCTGGAGAGCGCGCCCAGCTCGCGCTCGGAGAGCGACGAGGTCCTGCGCTGGAAGATGGAGCGCGTCTTCGGCCATCCCATAGAGGAGCTTCGCATAGCGCATGAGCGGCTTGCGCCGGACGCGCAGGGGAAGGCCCGCTACATGGCCGTCGCCGCGCGCCTCAGCGTGCTGGCGGAATACGAGACGGTCTTCGCCGCGCTCGGCTGGCGCACCGGGCTGATAATGCCGCGCCACGTGGCCGAGATGCAGTGGCTGGAAAAAAGGGGCGGGGCCTGGCGCGGTGACAGCCTGCTGGTCAGTTCGCACGCGGAGGGCTTCACGGCCGTCATAGTGCGCGGCACAGAGCCGCTGGCCGTCCGAGCCATCATCTGCGACCCGGAGGACAGGGACGACGAGCTTTACCGGCTGCTGCTTTTTTACAGAGACCGGCTGGCTGCGCCGGCCGAGACGGCCGAAGCTCACAGCATAGAAAGGCTGCTCGCCGTGGGTGAGGGAATCAAGACCGACTGGATAGGAGACGTGGTAAACGACACCCTGGGCGTGCGGCTGGCCTCTATGGAAGCGGCAGAAGTC
>DASVVZ010000118.1:0-8447 GCA_036389875.1 Pyrinomonadaceae bacterium | reverse complement strand
GCATCGGCGTAGCGGCAGAGGTCGTTGAAACTGGCCACCATTTTGTCCTGAAGCCGTTCATTAACTACGTCTTCGCGCCAGAAGTAGCCCATTCGATCCTGCACCCATTCAAAATAGGAGACCGTCACGCCGCCCGCATTGGCCAGAATGTCTGGAATGACGAAGACATCATTATTATGAAGGATTTGGTCGGCGTTGGCGGTCGTAGGCCCGTTTGCGCCTTCGGCCAGCACCTTACATTTAATCTTATGAGCGTTTTGCGAGGTAATCTGATTCTCCGTGGCCGCAGGCACCAGCACGTCGCACTCAAGCTCAAGCAGCTCATGATTCGAGACCCGCTCCACGCCCGGAAAGTCTTCAAACGAGCGGGTGCTCTGCAAATGCATGAGCGCTTCGTGTATGTCTATGCCGTTCGGGTTGTAGATGCCGCCGTGTATGTCGGAGATGGCGACCACCTTATAGCCAGCCTCGTGCAGGAGGCGAGCGCCTATGCCTCCGACGTTGCCGGAGCCTTGCACGACCACCCGTGTCGTGGGCGGCGTCATCTTGAAACGCTTGATGGCTTCGTTGATGACAAACAGGATTCCGCGCCCGGTAGCTTCGCGCCGCCCGGCAGAGCCGCCAAGGTCTATGGGCTTTCCTGTGACGACGGCCGTCACGGTGTGGCGCGCGTGCATGGAATAGGTATCCATAATCCAGGCCATGGTCTGTTCATTGGTATTCATGTCGGGCGCAGGCACGTCCTTTTCCGGCCCTATGAAATCCAGAAGCTCCGCAGCATAGCGGCGCGTCATTCTCTCAAGCTCTCCCATAGACATCTGTGAGGGGTCGCAGATTATGCCGCCCTTGGCCCCGCCGAAGGGGACATTAACCACGGCGCACTTCCAGGTCATCCAGGCGGCCAGGGCGCGCACCTCGTCAATCGATACGTCCGGGGCATAGCGTATGCCGCCCTTTGCGGGGCCGCGCGCGAAGTTGTGCTGCACGCGAAAGCCTTCGAAGACTTCCATTCTCCCCGAATCCATCTTGACGGGGATGTAGACCTTCAGCTCTCTGTTGGGAACCCTCATGACAGCGTACAGGTCAGGGTCAAGGTCGAGCTTCTGCGCCGCGCGGTCAAAGCGCGCCATCATGGCCTCGAACGGATTGTCTTCCTTAATCTCCCTGATGTCGTCCACCATAGCACTTGGCATAATCATCTCCATGAAGGGTGAAAGCTGAATCATGGACGGTGAATAGAACTCATCGTTCGTCTACTCGCCCTCTACTATTCACCTTTCACCGTTTTTATGATTTCGTTCATTGCGCCGGAGCGAAAGCCGTGAAGGTCCAGCGTCACGTACTTGAAGCCCAGGGCGCGAAATTTTCGGGCGAGTGTGTCAACGACTTCACGACGGAGCGCGAGGTCAAGCTCGGCTGGAGCGACTTCGAGCCGCACGAGCTCGTCATGGTGGCGCACGCGAAACTCTCTGAATCCCAACCGGCGCATAATCTCTTCGCCTCGCTCGACCGTCGAGAGCCTCTCTATGGTCACGGGCGTCCCGTAGGCTATGCGTGAGGAGAGGCAGGGGCTGGCGGGCTTGTCCCAGGTGGGCAGCCCCGCGCGGCGACTCAAGGCCCTGAGTTCCTTCTTGCCGATTCCTGCTTCTACGAGCGGGCTGCGCACGAGATGCTCTCGCGCCGCCGTGCGCCCGGGACGATAATCTCCCAGGTCATCCGTGGTCGAGCCGTCCACGACGAAGGCGAAAGAGCGCCCGCGCGCCAGGTCGCAGAGCCTGTCGTACAACTCCGTCTTGCAGAAGTAGCAGCGCGAGGGAGCGTTGTTCGTGTACTGCGGGTCGCTCAGCTCCTCGGTTTGAATCGTTTCCAGCTGAAATTTGAACGCGGCGGCCAGTTCCCTCACCTGCCTGTGCTGATGCTCTGAAAGGCTGGCGGATACGCCGGTCACGCAGAGCGCTCGCTCTTTCAGCTCCTGCGTGGCGATTAAGGCCAGGTAACTGCTATCGACTCCGCCCGAGAAAGCCACCAGGACAGAGCCCATCTCCTTGAGGAGAGAACGCAGGCGCTCTTCTTTCAGAGCGGTTTCAGGCGAGACGTGGCCTACGGCTTCTTCTGCATCTCTCGGCCTCAAATCTTCCGCTAAAACAATGCTCACAAACTCTTCCCGCTTCCCTTAACAGATGTGTCGCTCAGGGGCGTACGCGCGCCCGGCTCAGGCTACTTTGTCATCGCCAATTTTTCGTGAATTAATGCGACGCGAATGTTATCTCATGCAGAACCTCAGGGCAAGTAGAAAGGCAAAAGTGAAGAGCGTCTGTGCCTTCTTTTCATGTGCGTGGTGCGCGTGTTAAGATTACATCCTCCCCGAGAATGATCTTCTCGTGAACATTTCAGTCTGGACTTATCTGAGGATGTCTTTTCGCTCTCGCTCTCACACATTTATCATCTGCGCGATTGCGCTTTTGGTCGTGCTGGGCTGTGCCGCTCAGGCGCGCGCACAGTCGGATGATTTCGGCGATGACGCATCCGACCCCATACAACTCTTCAAGCGAGGACAGGACGCGCACGCTCGCGGCGATTACGAGCAGGCGCTTTCGCTCTATGATGCGGCGATAAAGGTACGGCCGGAATTTCCCGAAGCGCTCTTTCAGCGAGGCAACGCGCTGGTGAGCCTCAACCGCCTCTCGGAGGCTGAGAAATCTTTTCAAAGCGCTGCGGGGTTGCGCGCCGGCTGGTCTTTTCCGCAAGCGGCGCTGGGTGCGCTCTATCTCCGGCAGAACCGCTTTGAGGAGGCAGAGAAGTACCTGGCCAGGGCGATTGAGCTTGACCGTGGGAATGCCATAGCGCTGCTGTCTCTGGCAGACCTGCGTATACGCACCAAGGCCCCAGTGGCTGCGCTTGAGGACATCTTGAATAAGCTTACATGGGCGACGGCGGGCGAAAACCAGTCGGCCTCCTTGTGGGTGGCCAGAGCGTCTGTCGAAAGAGCGCTGGGGAAGAAAGAGGAAGCCATGGAGAGCGTGACGAGCGCTCTCTCGCTCGAACCGAAAAACGGCGCGGCCCTGATGGAGCGCGCAGAGCTTCTGGTAGCAGAGGGCGATTTTGATAACGCCGTCAAGGACGCACAGGCCGTTCGACAACTCATGCCGCAGTCTCTGGACGGCACGCTCTTTCTGGCTCACATACTGGGACGAGCGGGGCGCGGCGAAGAGGCGCTCAAGCTGCTGGACGCGCTCGAAGATTCAAAAAAGCGGCTTCCTGAAGTTGTAGAGCTGCGAAGGCTGCTCATGACTCCGGGCGAGGCAGAAGACCGTGCCGGGCTGGAAAAGCTTCTTGAGCAGCAGCCGCGTGACGCGCCATTGCTTGCTCGCCTCTGCGTGCTTTATCGTACAGATGATCCCGCTCGGGCGCTGGAATATTGCCGCCGCGCGCTTGAGATACAGCCGACAAATCCGGATTACGCTACCGGCTACGGGGCGGCGCTCGTGCGTGCACGCCGCTACGAGGAGGCCGTGCCACTGCTGCGTCAGGTGGTGGCGAGCCTGCCCGACAACTACGCAGCGCGGGCCAATCTGGCGACGGCGCTTTACGAATTGAAGCTCTTTCAGGATGCCCTGGCCGAGTACGGCTGGATTATCAGAACCCGGCCCGACGCGGCAGTCGCATATTTTTTCATAGCGACGGCGCACGACCAGCTGGGCCAGTTCCAGCAAGCCCTTTTGGCTTACGAAAAGTTTCTGGAAAAAGCAGACCCCAAGACCAACCAGCTTGAGATAGACAAGGTCAAGCTGCGGCTGCCTTCGCTACGCAACCAGATAAAACGCGGTGAGGGCGTAAAGAGTAAGAAAGGCTAATAGTGAATAGTAAATAGAAGATGGTGAACAGGCGAACGAAGTTTTCCATTCACCATAGACCCTTTACCATTCGCCATCATTCAATGGACTCCCCTCTCTCCAAGAGACTTGAAACCGTCGCGGGGCTTTTCGCGGTCGTGGCGCTGACGCTGTTGGTGTCCGTGAGCGCGCGCGGGCAGGTGACGACAGGGACTCCGCTTCCCGCACCTCCGCCCCTGAGGCTTGTGCCGCGAGCGGAGCGTTCTCAGCTTGAAGCGGCGCGCGATGCGAAGGCACGCACGCGCCTCAGCCTTGAGCTGGCCGAGGCCAGGCTGGCGCAGGCCGAACAGATGACCTCGGCGCAGCAGTTCGAGTCGGCCGCTCGCGAGCTTGGCATCTACCAGGGGCTGCTCGAAGATGCCCTGCGCTTCCTCAAGAGTCAGACGGAGCAGAAGAAGCTGCGAGACACCTACAAGCGCTTCGAGATTGCCTTGCGCTCGCACGCCATGAGACTTGAGGCCATGCGGAGATCAACGCCCTCCGAATACTCCGTCAACATCAGATCAATCACTGAGTACACAAAGGACGTGCGCGGCGAAGCGCTCAACGGATTTTACGGCGACACCGTCATCACCAATACTCCCGGCGAGGATGAGAAAGCGCCGGAGGAAGGAAAGGGCAACGGCTCGCCGCAAAGCTCAAGTAAGGAACAACCCTGATGTTCAGAAAATTTTATGCCCCGCTCTTTGCGCTCATCATCTGCGCGCTCTTCGCTTCCCTTCCCGCCGAAGCACGAAACATTACAAAGCGCGATCACCTGACCGAACAGGAAGTCGAACTCGTGCGAGAGGCTCAGGCTCTTGATAAGCGCACGGATGTTTTCGTGCGCGCGGCCGAGCGCCGGCTGCAAGCCATAAACGGGACAACACCCGTTGCCGCTTCTACCAAACAGGCGCAGAAGGAACAGGAGGCGTGGGGGCCTTTGCCCAAGGGTACGCGCTCGGAGCTGCTCGGCGACTTCGCCAAAATTTTAGATGAAGCCATCAGCAACATCGACGACGTCGCGGCACGCGACTCCAAGAACCCGCTCGTCCCCAAGGCGCTCAGAAGACTCGCTGCGGCTGTCAACGCCTTCGTCCCGCAGATAAATACCCTGCGCGCTCAGACGCGCGACGGCGAAGAACTGGGGGCTATAGAAGATGCTCTTGAGAATATGCAGTTGATAACAGAAGCCGCCAGCCGACTTCCCCCGCCCCCGGAGAAGCCTAACAAGAACAAGAAAGAGAAGAGCCGGTAATCAATCGCGCGCCTTTGCCAGTGCCTCTGTCGCGCGGCGTACGGCGGCTGTGATTCTTGAGGCGGCTTCGCGCGCGCCTGGGCCGTTGCGGTCGTCTATAGCGCGTCTCAAGTCGGGCAAAGGCTGCGCGGCGTAGCCCGTGTAGTAACCGGGCGCGTAGATTTGATGCTTGTACCAGGGGCGGCCATTGAGGCCGCGCGCGTCCGTCAGCGCTCGCTCTGCGCTGAGAAGCGCGTCGTTGATGCGTCTCAATCGCTCCGTCGCACGCCGCGCCTCGTTCGATGCGGGCCCGGCAGCATCCAGCTCCACGACAGCCTCTCTTCTTCTCCTGTCGGCACGCGCGGCCTCTTCGATAAAATCTTTTATGGCATCGTTCAGAGCTTTCGCGTCGAAGGAGTCCCCTAGACGTCTGCTTGCGGCTGTGCGAGTGGTCTCGGACATGAAATCTCTAATCTGCGCAGCGTAGTCCGTGTAGTCGAACGGAAGAGCCGGGGCGTTTGCCAGCCTCAAGGCGATTGTGCCCCACACTTGCGCCGCCGCCACGTGATACGCGAACGTGGGGTCTCCGAACTTTGTCATCCAGTAGAAGGAATCATACGCCGAATGATAGACGCCGTAGTCGCCGCCGAAGCCCATGTCCAGGGCGGGCACGCCCAGGTGTTGTAGGAAAGGCGTGTAATCCGAGCCTGAGCCGAGCGCGGCTATGCGAGCCTCAGCTATCGGACGGTCAGAGCCGGTCAAGGGGTCTGTCAACTCTGCTTCCGGCAGAGACTCGCGCAGGCGATCCTGCCACGCCTGATAGATGGACTTGCCGGTCTTAGGGTCTCGCACGTCGCGCGTGGCCGAGCGTATAAGCTTCCACAAAGAAGGCACGCTGGCAGCTCCGAAGTTTGCGCCCGAGACAGCCGAGTCCATGTTCAGGTACGCGACGGCCTTTGACCTCAGCTCGTCAGCGTTCTCTTCGGCCCACTCTGTTGAGCCAATGAGACCGTACTCTTCTCCGTCCCAGCTACACAGGATTATTGTGCGGCGCGGCTTCCATCCCTGCTTCAGAAGCTGGCCGAATCCGCGACCGGCTTCCAGCATGGCACTGGTTCCGCTATTAGGGTCGACGGCTCCGAACGTCCAGGCGTCGCGGTGATTGCCCATGATGACCCAGCGGTCCGGCTCTTCGCTTCCCTCTATGCGTGTGACGACGTTCCAGATTGTGCGCTCCACGTATTCAAGGTCTGTCTTCAGGCGCACGCGAACATCCCCTGTTCCGCCGGCGTGATAAGCGAAGGGCAGGCCGCCCTGAAAGCCTCTGGGCCGGAGCGGCCCGCGCAGGGCCTCAAGCAGCTTTCTGGCTTCGCCGTACGACATCGGCTGAACCGGGATGCGCGTCAGGTTCGTGGCCTCTTCCAGCCGTATGCGCGGCTGGCCCGGAATCGAAGGCGTGCCCGGCGTCAGCGGGTCGCCCGGATACTCGAACAGGTATTGAACGGAGCCGCGCTGCGCCGACTGCGGAGGACGCCAGGGGCCTTTCGGGTAGATGTCGCCCTGAACGTAGCCGTCGTCCGCCGGGTCTGAATAGATTATCAGCCCGATTGCGCCGTTCTCTTCCGCGACCTTGGCCTTGACGCCCCTGAATGACTGGCCGTAGCGCGCAATAGCAATCTTTCCTTTAACCTCAACGCCGATTCTCTTCAGCGCCTCGTAGTCGTTCGGCAATCCGTAATTGACGTAGACGAGCGGCGCTGTGACGTCTCCTATGCCGCTATAGCCGTTGAAAAGTGGAATGATGCGGCGCGACGAGGATGTGGGATCTTCCGAAACGACTGTTTCGACCGTCTGCAAGCGCTCGCGGCGCGGCGCAAGCATCTCCACTATGGTGGGCTGCTTCGGATACTGTAGCAAAACCTGATATTCTTTCAGTTCTGAGTTCAGACCGTAGGAGCGCATGCGGTCGCGCACGTAAATGGCCGTGCGGTAATCCTCCTCGGTGCCCGCCACATGCGGCTCTGCGGTCAGTCGGCGCAGGTGCTCGCGCGCCGAAGCCGGTTGAGGCACGGCGCGAAACTGCTCTTCCCACCTGAGCTGTTCGGCGGACTGTCGCGGCGCGAAGCCGTCCAGGGGAGCAACATTGCCCGCTCCGGTTTGCGAGTAGGCCAGGGTTTGAGTGATGATGAAAATCGTAAGGCAGGCGATTGAGAGAGTCTTGCGCCGGTCTATTTTCACTATTGGTCTCCTGTTTGAATCATACGCGAACCCGGAGCGGCCCATAGGCGTATGAATGAAGTGAGCGCTCCTGTGCTCCATTCATGTTGGCCGTGCCCGGCATAGTTGAAAGGAATTCTTATCAAGATGGACAACCGATATTATCCAGGCGTCGAAGTTGATGCGCAACAGCTTATAGCCGAGCTGCGGGGCGTCTTCGATTCAGACTACCAGGTTCAAACCATGCAGGTCGCGCAGACAGCCGTGCTTCAGGCTCGTAAGTCTAGCACGTTGCGCGAGCTGACGGGCCTCTCTTCGGCCCTGACCATCAAGGTCACGCCGGAGCAGGGCGGCACGCGCGTTGAGATAGGCATGCAGAAGTGGTTCGACAAGGCGGCCGTCGCTGCCGTCGCGGTAGTGTTGTCGATGGGCGCGCTCCTTGCGCTGCCCGCGCTCGGCGCTTACTGGCAATACAAGATAACTGAAGACGCCTGGAAGGTGATAGAAGAACACATAGCGCGTAAAGCCGGAGGATACGTGCCGCCCATGCCGGGGCGCTGCGGCACCTGCGGCGCGGCCAACTCCGCTGGCTCCGGCTACTGCTCCGGCTGCGGCGCGAACATGAGAGTCGGCCTCACCTGCTCCTCCTGCGGCGCGGAGCAGAAAGACCCTACGGCCCGCTTCTGCAATCGCTGCGGCAAACCCGTCAGCTAAGTAACAGCCCCGAACTTATTTTCTTCTCTCCCTGTAGGCGGGCTCGAAGGTGCGCGTGGTGTGGTCTGTGACGCTTGAGATGGGGGCATTCATGGGGCCAGTCTGCGCCGCCGGAAGCTGCTCATGGGGCTTGGGCCGCCTGAGTTGCGCCGTGCGCTGTTCTTCGGCCACGTTTGAAGAATTTTTCAGGAGGCTGGCCATCAGGCGCGCGATGTGCCCTACGATTCCAAAGACCATGGCCATACTGACGATGATTATCCACGCCAGGGCGGTCGGATAGACGCCCCTCTCGGACAGCTTGTCGGCGGCGGCGAAGATGACTATGAGGCTCATCACCACGGTTGCTCCCAAAGCCATGATGGGCCCGGTCAGTTTCACGGGCGGGGCGTAGACCTGCGGGGCAATAC
>DASVVZ010000117.1:0-5964 GCA_036389875.1 Pyrinomonadaceae bacterium | reverse complement strand
GACAACTGCATAATCTCATCCCTGGGCCAGTGGAAATGATAGGCGATATAAGCTACCTCCTGGCTCAACTGCTCCAGGGGGTAGCGCGTTATCCCTCCGGGGCTTCTCCGCCGTTCAAAACCTCCTCGCTCAGCTCGAAATCGTTCTCGCAGACGGGACAGGTGAGCTTGACGAGCGCGTGGCCGTTGGAGTTGATTCGCCGGTAAAGGTCTTGCAGGTAGGCGAGGTCGGCCGAGAAGAGATTCTCTATGATGGACGGATTGATGTCCGCCACCTCGCCCAGCCTGGTGACGACGCGCGACAGCAGTATCACGACCAGGTAAGCCTTGTTGCGCTGGACGCGCGGGTCTTGAAGGGGCGCTATCTCGTCCTTGGCGTTGGCCAGCCGCATGATGCCTTCGCGGTGAAGGTTCCCGTCGCGGTCTATAAACCCCTTCGGCAGCGTGAAAGCGTATTCTGTCTGCAACATCAGCCGCGCACCACCCCTTCGTGTGTAATCTCTACGGTCTCGATGGCGATTTCGTTAGCGTTGGCCTTCATGTCCGGAACCGCCATCTTGCTTATCCAGGCGTTGAAGATGTTCCAGCGCGCGACCTCGTCGTGCTTCTCGTTTTGCAGCACAATCGAGAGGTTCTTGCGCGTGATGTCGCCGTCGACCGCCGTCTTGCGCCACTCGTAGAGCTGCTTGTCCACGCTCATGCCGCGCTTGAGCGTGAGGTTGGCGTACTTGTTAAGGCCGGGCAGCTTGCGCGGCGTGATGGGCTCGTCGCCCTCGCGGTAGTCAATGACGTTGGATTCCGAGTTGAGGCCGGTGACTTCCGAGAAACCGGCTATGGTGATGCCTTCAATCTCCAGCTTGAAGTTGAAGGACGCTAATGGGTCAAGCGGTCTTCTTGGCATACTCTATCTCCTCCTGCCTGCCAGGGCTAAGGTGTCGCCATCAGGCCCCACGGTCAATCACGGGCCGGGCCTTGCGCGACCAACCTCTACATCCTTGCAGTGCTCTTAGCGAACCTACTCTGACACGTCTCCGCCCGCACGCGTCTGCTTGATTCTGAAGATGACGAACTCGGCTGGCTTGGACGGCGCGACGCCTATGATAGTGATGACGCGGCCTAAATCTACGGACTCCGGGGGATTCGTCTCCTCGTCGCATTTGACGAAGAAGGCCTTCTCGGGCTTGTCGCCGACGAGCTTGCCTTCCGACCACTGAATCCGTAGGAAGGCGCTCACGTCTCTGATGATGCGCTTCCAGAGAGAGCGGTCGTTGGGCTCGAAGACCACGCCCTGCGTGCCCTTCAGGATTGACTCTTCCAGGAAGATGAAGAGACGGCGCACGTTGACGTACTTCCACTCCGGGTCGCTGGACACTGTACGCGCGCCCCAGATGACAATGCCCGCGTCGGCGAATTTGCGAATGACGTTGACGCCTTCCGGGTTCAGGGTGTCCTGCTCGCCTTTGGTGACGGTGCGCTCTATGTCGACAGCCGAATTCAGATAGCCGTCGTCAATGCCCGCAGGGGCCTTGTGCACGCCTACGCGCGAGTCCGAATAGGCATAAGCTCCCACGACGGCGCCCGAAGGCGGAGTCAGCTTGGCCTTTCCCGTAATCGGGTCTGTGACGAAAATCCACGGGTAATAGATGGCCCCGTACTTGGACGTGAAGGCGTTACCGGTGAAAGGAGCAGTTGCGCGCTTGAAGGCAAGCGCATCCTGCGGGCTGAGCCCGCTTCTGGTGTCCGCGACGTAAAAGCAGTCCTTGCGGTTGGCGCAGTAGGTCATGCCTGCGTTGATGGCCGCGCGGGTTTGTGCCGCGTCGAAGGCCGGAAGCACCAGATCCGGAATCGCCACTATGTTAACGTCGTCAACGGCATCGAAAGCGAACAGGCCGCTCGACGGGGCTGTGGAAGTTCCAACCGCTCCGATGAGGTCATTCGGCACTATGCTGGTGGTCGAGTTCGTGCCGGGCATCATTCCGTTACCTCCGCTCCCAAGCCTCTTCGGATTGGCGGTGAAAGCAGGCGGAGTCACATCAGCGACGTTGGTGCTGAAGTCAACAACGAAGATGTATTTCGAGACGCCGTTGATGCGGCGCTCCACGTGATCCGGGTTCGGGAAGAGGCCCGTGGCGTCGAACTCTCTCATCGAGAGCCCTTCGAAAGTCTCGACGACCACGTCGGTGCCGGTTTCGTCCCGCACGAAGACAGTCAGATTGAACTTGTTCGGGTCGGGAGGAAATGTGACGGCCGACGCCTTAACCGAGATGTTGTCGCCCCACTTGCCCGGACTGGAGGCGAAGACAGTCATAACGACTGTGCTGGTGGTGTCGTCTGCCGTGCGCAGCGCGAACGTGGATACGTCTGCCCTGGGCGCGTTGGTGGAGGGCTTGTGCACGCGCGTGACGTAGCAGCGCGTCCCGCCTTCAGTAAAGAACTGCTGCACGCCGTAGGCCAGAAAAGCGAACGGCAGAAAGCCACCGAACGTGTCCTGGAATTGCGTCATGTTGGTGATGAGTTGCGGGGAGTTGACCGGGCCTTTCTCGGCGATTCCTACAAAAGCTCCGGTCGAAGTGCCGACCCCTTCAATGGGCTTCGGCCCCGGCAGTTCCTCTATATAAACTCCGGGCGATAGGTACTCTGGCATGACCCGTTAACCTCCATTCACTGATTTGATTTTGGTGGCTTGTCCTTCTTGACTGCTGACGACGTATCCGCCGAGGGCGCTCCTCCGGCAGGCGGAGCATCGCTTTCGGGAATGATAAAAAGCTTCCCCTGGCGCAGGTACTTATCCAAGTCCAGCGAATCGGTCTCGACGTTCAGTATCTCAACCGACTCGCGCGGGCCCAGCGTGATACTGCGTTCGGCCAGCTCGACTGTGAGCATCTCGTAGGACATATTCTTAATCGTAGGCATAACTGTTTCTCCTCACGCTTTGAGCATTTCAAAGTCTGCGCGGTGGCGTGCGTTCGGGGCGATGGCGAGGGTCATGGTCGCCGTTTGCAGCCCGGCCCGCGCGGCTTCCAGGGTGAGACTCGTGATGTCCGGCCTGCTGAAATAGAGATTATAGTCGCCGCTCCGGTTGCTGCGCGTCGCGGTGTCCCTTTCCGGGCCGAGCACGACCGTCTTTCCGCTAATCTGGGCCGTGATGATTTGGACGCCCGCGACGTTGTTGACCGCCACGTTGTTGCCGTTGACCTGCGTGATGCGAACCGTCACTGCTTCGAGCGCGCGGGCGGGCGTTCCCTGCAACACGGTTGTCCCGACGACGCGCGTAAATTCCGGCGGGAGCGCGGAGTAAGGCCCGTAGCGCAGGCGTATTGATTTGTCTCGAACAATGCGCACGATGTCGCCCGCGGCTAGGCCCGTCAACGTGTTGAGCTTCGCGCTCGAAACCTTTCCGGCCTCAAGCGCTGCGGCCAGGGTTCCGGTGAAGGTCGCCGAGACGACGCGGCTCCCTACCCTGAAGGGCTTGGGAAGGACTAACGCGTCGAAGACGATTCTGGAGGCGGCGTTGTCCAGGCTTCTAATCACTACTGGAAGTTCGTCGTCCCCGGCAGCCTCCAGAAACAGAGGCGAGAACGGGAGCGTCACTGCGAACTCTTCCGTCTGAAACTGCTCGCCGGAGATTCGCAGGGTGTAGTCGCCCGCGAGCAGGTTTGAAAAGACGAAAAAGCCGCCGCTCTTATACTGGGGCTCCGGCGTCTGTGGGCCAATCAGCTCGGCGGTGAAGTAGGCAGGGCTCAGGCCATCGAAGCTCTGATCCTCTATAACGTGGCCTACAAGCGCCGCCGTCCGTGAGATTTGCTCAAACATTACGCTCTCATTCGCTGACCGGGGCTATCTCTTTGACCGGCACAATGACGGGTTGCTTTATTCCCTCGACCTCTATGACGGCAAACACGTCCTCTTGTGGCCCGCTATCGGACAGGTCTATCACCCGTCCCCGCAGCACGTCGTCGGCATGCAGCTCCCAAAGCAGAGCCCTGGGATTGGGGATAAAGATATTACAGACTTTGAACTGCACAAATTGGTCTCTTAAACTCACGACGCCCCCGGGCCGTTAGCGGTTTAATCATGACGAAGGCGACAGTCTGCAACCTACGTTCCACTTGAAGGTGAAACCGGCTCTCCACAGAATCCGGCGCATTATGAGCATCTGCGCTGCAAGCGCAGGGGCCCGAGCGGGCAGGTGTGGACAGGGCTTTCCGGCTGGCGCTCCGAGTTTGCCGGAAAGACCTTTCCTATTTGCCTGGTAGCTTCCGCTTAAGGAACAGGGCACGGGCGGGTGAATCCAGACTAGTGTAGATGGTGCTTGCGCATCTTGTTGTAGACGCTGCGGGGCGTGATGCTCAACAGGCGGGCGGTCTGTGACTGGTTGCCGTGCGTGTACTCCAGCACCGCTTCGAGCAGCAGCCGCTCGCACTGCTCAAGCGATTCCGGCAGGTTCCAGTTGTTGTGCTGCAACAGTTGCAGCAGGTGAGATTGCACGTCTTGCTCCGGCGCTTGTGCGTCGGACGGCGGCTGGCACACGGAAGCGGGCGGGCTCGCATGTGCGGCTTCGCCCTTATCTCTCCTGCTGTGCTCGAACAACTCCTGCCAGACGACGGGCGGCAGGTCGCTTAAGTTAAGCGGCGAGTCATCGCTCTTGTTTGCAAGAGCCTGACGTATGATGTTGTCCAGCTGTCTGGCATTGCCGGGCAGCTCTATCTGCATAAGGGCTTCTACGAACTCGGCTGCGACCGTGCATGTGCGCGTGGGGTAAACGGCCCTGTACTTTCTTATAAAATGCTCGGTCAGGGGCATCAAATCCGCCAGCCTCTCCCTGAGAGGAGGGATGTGGGCCGACAGTATGTTGAGACGATAGTAGAGGTCTGCGCGAAACTTCCCCTTTGCGACCAGCTCTTCTAGGTTCCTGTTCGTGGCGGCCAGCACGCGCACGTTGACGCTCACCTCATGATCTGCGCCGACTCCCAGCACACGGTTCTCCTGTAGGACTCGAAGCAGCTTTGCCTGCAAGTTATCGTCCAAATCGCCTATCTCGTCCAGAAAGAGAATGCCGTTTTCCGCGGAGCGAAACAGGCCCTTGCGGTCACGCTCCGCGCCCGTGAATGCGCCGCGGCGATGTCCGAACAATTCGCTCTCGGCGACTCCGGAGTTCAGTGCGCTACAGTTGAGCGCTATGAAAGGGCCGCCCGCGCGTTTCTCATCCAATTTTGAGATCACGCGGATGAGGACTTCCTTTCCCGTTCCCGTCTCGCCCGTAATCAGAGCGGGCAGGTCGCTGAGCTTGCTGGCGCGAACGGCCCAGGCGAACAGTGCCAGCATTGACTGGCTGGCGCCTATGAGCCCCAACTCAGCCATCGCGCGGATTAGCCGCGTCTCCTCATTTTGCCGCTCGGTCTCCGCGCGCACGCAGTCCGACAGCAGGCGCAGCAGGGATTCTGCAAAATCCTGTTCCGTGCTATCCAGCACGTTGAGCGCACCGGCCAGCAGAACCTCGCAGCGTTCCCCTATGGACATAGACTGAACGCCGTCTTCATAGCAGATGACCTTGAAATTATTCTGCTTCAGAGAGCGTATGCGGTTTAACTCGCGCAGGGGGTGGCCGGCTTCCAGCCCTACCAGAGCAATCCCGGGACGTTTCTCTATACGGTCGCTACGTCGCTTTTGCCCATCTCCAACGAGAGGACTCGGATGCGCTCCGCAGCGTTGAATAATAGAGTTGACGGCCTGGAGTCGAGTGCTCTGATCATCGTGTACATAAACGGTCGGGCCATCATCGCAGGGCCCTACCGACGAGACAAAGGAGACACCTGGGTCTTTATCTGAGGCCGGACTGTACATGACCTTGAGCGCCTGTTTGCGGCAGGCATTAAATATCAAAGTTGCGGGAGTAGCGAGAGACAGTAATTCTTTAGCCTAACTGAAGATGACAAACCCTTGTGAGACAAGCTGAACAGACGGA
>DASVVZ010000116.1:0-4209 GCA_036389875.1 Pyrinomonadaceae bacterium | reverse complement strand
CAGGAGTTCATTTTCGACGACATACAGCAGATTCTACAGAATCCCAGAATACGCTCCTGGAATAATATCTATCTCGGCTTCACGAGCGATGTCTGGGAATTCGGGACACTGATTGCGACGAACACTCCGCCCCCGACCTATTACCGCCCGCTGTTCACGGCTTACTTAACGGTCGGTTATCAGATATTCGGCCTCTGGGCTCCCGGTTGGCACCTGGCCAGCATACTGATGCACACAGGCATCAGCGTCATGCTCTTCTATTTCCTGCGCAGGCTCTCCGGCAATCAGCTGGTGGCGGGGATGGCGGCACTGCTCTTCGCCATACACCCGGCGCACGTAGAGTCCGTGGCTTGGATTAGCGGCATCACAGACCCCATGCTGGCTCTCTTTTTCATCCCCGCTCTCATGCTCTATATGCGTTATAGGGAAGAGGGCAAGCGACGCTGGTTGTACCTTTCGCTTTTCCTATATGCCTGCGCGCTGCTGTCCAAAGAGCCCGCCGTAATGCTTCCGGGCGTTATTGGAGTCTGGGAGATAACACGGCGTCAAGAGGGGTGGAAGGCTTTCTTTGTCTCAACATTCTGGCGGCTTCTCCCCTTCGCCGTCATCACTGCGGCCTACATGGGAGCACGCCGTGTGGCTCTCGGCCAGGTAGCCTATGGCAAGGCCGCTGACACCACCGTTTATCCCGGCTGGGTGTACCTGGCAACGATTCCTCGCGTCATCTGGGAATACCTGTCGCACCAGCTCTACCCTGTCCGCCCCAGCTTCATGTACGACGTGCCCTACCCACAGCATATTTATGACTGGGGCGTGATACTGCCTTTCGCTTCCCTCGCCCTGTTGGCAGCATTTCTCTTCATCAAGAGAAAACAGCTTTCGCAAGCTGCGTGGCTATCGCTGGCGCTCATCATCATGCCGCTCATGCCCGTGTTGAACCTGCGGGCTATGAATCATGACTTTCTGGTGCATGATCGTTACTTCTATCTGCCATCGGTCGGCCTCTGCTACCTGGCTGCCCTGGCGATTATGGCCGCCGCTCGCCGCCGCCCCAAGCTCGGAGCCCCTCTTGTGGCCGTGCTCGTACTCACGCTGGGCTTAAGCACCATGGCTTACAATAAAGTGTGGATGGATTCTCGGCTGCTGTGGACGCGCGCCGCCGAGCATGTGCCGCATGCTTACAGCGCAAACTTTAACCTGGGCCTGGCCTACTTAGATCATAACGAGCCCGAGAAAGCGCGCGACTACTTCCTGAAATCATTGAGCCTGAATAAAAATAGTCTGTGCCTCGCGCAGGTCTATAACAACCTGACCATCATTTATATGAAGCTCGGTGAGACGGAAGAAGCGATCGCGGCTGTTCACAATGCCATCAAGCACGACCCGCGTCTGATGGAGGCTTATAACAACCTCGGATTGCTCTATAGCGAGCGTGGTGATTTTCAGGCAGCCGCCAGCCAATTTCGCAAAGGGCTGGAGATTGTTCCCGCATCCGCTATGCTTCATACCAATCTTGCTAGAGCCTTTATGGACATGGGCGACCCCGCGAGCGCCGTCACGCATTATCAGGCGGCGCTGTCGTATCAAGCCGACGATATGCTCCTGCGCTATCAACTGAGTAACAGCTACGCCGCCGCGGGCGATAAGCAGAGAGCTATAACGGAGCTTGAGTGGATGCTCAAGCAGACAGATGACCCGCAGGTCGTCTCGTTCCTGCAAAGCAAGCTCAAAGCCTTACGCGCCGCATGAAGCTTTATGAAAGCTCTGCTTTCATAAAGCCAGCGCACGAATTTTAAGCTTAACCTGTGACTGACCTTGCGCGGCCCTTGCAGGGGCTCCCGCGCTCTTGATCAAATACGCGACTCGCTGTAGCTTGACTGCTGATTAAATGCGCTTATGCTCGCCCAGCGGGCGGCGCGCCTTTAACCTATATGTCTGAAGAAATCCTTAGCAGCCCTGAACAAATAGTGAGCGGCATTAACAGTAAGGAGAAAGACGGCACGCGCGAGGGGAACAAAAGCACGGGCCGGTTTGGAATCATCTCAGCAATCGCCCGCAACGCCTTCCGCGAGGCAGTGCGCGACAGGGTGCTCTATAACCTTGTGCTCTTCGTGCTGCTGCTGACGGGCGGCGCAATCTTCGTGGGCGAGCTGTCGGCAGGGCAGGAAGCGAAGATCATTATCGACCTGGGCCTGAGCGCGACGCTCCTCTTCGGCGCTTTCATAAGCATCTTCGTGGGCGTCGGACTGGTCTACAAAGAGATAGAGCGGCGCACGGTCTATGCCATCTTCTCCAAGCCTGTAGGGCGCGGGCAGTTCCTCGTGGGTAAATATCTGGGGCTCTGCCTGACGCTACTGGTTAACGTGGTGGTGATGGGGGCGGGCGTTTCACTGGCGCTCGTTTACGTCAGGCGCGGCTGGGATCCGCTGGTCTTTCGCATCTGGCCCGCCGTCCTGCTCATCTACGTAGAGCTGATGATCCTGACAGCCGTTGCGCTTCTCTTCTCCTCTTTCTCAAGCCCGGCGCTCTCGGCCCTGCTGGCCTTCTTCGTCTTCATCATAGGCCACTTCAGCGCCGACCTGAAGACGCTGGCCAACTCCCTCGGCTCAGGCGGTGCGCAACTGCTCTTCGGCGCTATCTATTATCTTCTGCCGAACTTCGCCAACTACAGCTACATCACGGAAGCGGGCCACGGCCTGATGCCTGACGCGGGCGCCGTCATGAGCGCGCTCCTTTACGCAGCCTTTTACATAGCGGCGCTTCTGGCCGCGGCAACTCTCATCTTCAATCGCCGCAACTTCAAATGACCGCATCAACCGCCGACACCGGTCTAAGAGCACAGGGGCATGGCTGGAGACAGGCCGCGCTGCCTGCCGCGCTGCTCTTGTTGAGCCTTGCGGGCGCAGTCACAGTCGCCTTATGGATGGAGCGACACCCGCGCTCTGCTCAGCCAGTCCCAGCGGAAGAGAGGCTTTACGTCAGCGGCGCTGCCGCCAGGCGCATGAGCCTCGCATTTAACGCCATCATAGCCGACTGGTACTGGATGCGGGCGATTCAGTATGTCGGGCGCAAGGCCCTGCAACATGAAAGGGTCAGGGTTGATAACTTGAGCCAGCTTGATCTGAAGCTGCTGGCGCCTCTGCTGGATACTGCCGCGACGCTCGACCCGAAATTCATGGCCGTATATGAGTATGGCGCGGTCGTGCTTCCGACCGTGAGCGAGACGGACGAGGACGAGCAGGCGATAGCGCTGCTGAGGAAAGGGATCGAGGCAAATCCCGGCGCGTGGCGACTCTATCAGCATCTGGGCTACATCCACTGGCAGCGGGGCGACTACAAGTCGGCCAGCGAGGCCTACGGGATGGGAGCAAAACTGTCCGGCGCTCCGGCATGGATGAAGGGGATGGAGGCGAACATGCTTGTGCAAGGCTCAAGCCCGCACCTGGCCAGGGAAATCTACGCGCGCATGCGCGAGCAATCGGGCGACGAGCAGGTAAAGGTCTTCGCAGAATATCGCCTCGCTCAGCTTGATTCGCTGGACGAGCGCGAGAGAATCGCTCGCGTACTTGCCGCTTACGGCGCTCGCACGGGTGGGCGATGTCCCGCCTCGTGGCGAGAAATCTCTCAGGAGCTTCGGGCCGCCGGGCTGAGACTCGATGCGGCTGGCTTCCCCGTTGACCCTACGAACGTACCCTACGCGCTCACGGATAAAGGTTGCAGCGTAGACCTTCATCCCGAGAGCAAAATTCCGCGAAGGTAAAACTTATGGCTGCCATCGTAGAGATAGAGAATCTGACGAAGGATTACGAAGTTGGTTTCCTGCGCAAGCGACGAGTGCGTGCGCTTGATGGTTTGTCGCTCAAGGTAGAGAGCGGAGAAATCTTCGGCTTCCTCGGCGCCAACGGCGCAGGCAAGACCACTACTATGAAGCTCCTGATGCGCCTGATTTATCCGACGGCGGGCAGGGCGCGCATACTCGGGCGCGACATCTCGGACGTACAGATGCACGCGCGCATTGGCTACCTGACGGAGAACCCTTACTTCTACGACTACCTGACGGCGAGGGAGTTTCTGGACTACTGCGCTGAGCTTTTCGGCTACGCCAGGGGCGAGCGCAAGCGCCGCACGGAAGCCCTGCTTGAGCGCGTCCATCTGGACCGCAAGAGCTGGGACAAGCAGCTGCGAAAATTCTCAAAGGGAATGTTGCAG
>DASVVZ010000115.1:0-40545 GCA_036389875.1 Pyrinomonadaceae bacterium | reverse complement strand
GCCCCGACCGCCGGGCTGCATTTCACTCCGCAGATTATGGAGGAGGTTCGCTCGCGCGGCGCTTCGATAACGGATATTACGCTGCACGTAGGCTACGGCACATTCGAGCCCGTGCGCGTGGAAGATTTGAGCGAACACCGCGTCGCGGCCGAGCGGTTCCTGATTAGAGATGAGGCGGCGCAACTGATAAACGAGACGCGCGCGCGCGGCGGGCGAATCATAGCCGTCGGCACCACTACCACGCGCGCCCTTGAGTTCGCGGCGGACGCGCAGGGACGAATCAGGCCGGGCTCGGGCTACGCCGAGCTGACCATCACGCCCGGCTACAGGTTTCGAGCCATCGACGCGCTCATCACAAATTTTCATTTGCCGCGCTCGTCGCTGCTCGTACTGGTCTGTGCCTTCGCCGGGCGCGAGTTAATGCTGGCGGCCTATAATCACGCCGTTCAGGCGCGCTATCGCTTTTACAGCTACGGCGACTGCATGTTAATTTTCCAGTGAGTAGTGAGCGGATATCCCCTGACTTCTCACGGAATTCGCTATTTACTATTACCTACTGACGATTTACTATTTACCCGATTATGGCTGTGTTGAAGAAAATCCGTTCGCGTTTGTGGTCGCCGGGTGAAGACGAAAGGGGCCAGGAGGAAAGTTATGCGCCGCCCGACCTCTCTTCTGTGCCGGAGTTGCAGTACGAGGTGCGGCCTCTGACCATCTCGCAGCTGGACGAGTGCTGGCGGCTTGACCAGCGTTGCTTCGTTGACGGCGAAGCCTACAGCCGCGAGACTTTCGAGTATCTGCTGACCGCCGCCGAGTCCGTCTCCTACAGAGCGGTCACCCCGAACGGCATGATGGTGGGCTTCATCGTCGGCCTCATAGAGCCGGATCATACGGGCCACGTCACCACGGTCGGCGTCGCGCCCGAGCATCGCCGTCGCGGCCTTGCGCAGCGCATGATGGAGAAGGCCGAAGAGGGCTTTCGTCGTCGCAACGTGCGTATAGTGCGGCTGGAGGTGCGCTCAATCAACACGGGCGCGCAACAGCTCTATCGCAACCTGGGCTACATCGTCACGCAGCGCCTCCCGCGCTACTACTCAAACGGCGGCGACGGCCTGCTGATGATTAAGTCGCTCGAATAAGTACCTGTCACTTAATAACCAGAAGCGGAGACATTACGTCATAGCGATAGAGCATGGCCCGGTCTCCGCTGACGCGGTAAATGAACTGTTCCGTCGCCTTCCCCTCGGTAAATTCCGTCTCATAAGTCAGCACGACCATCGTCCCATTGGGCGTGGCGTTTAGATTCCATTTAACCTGACTCGTATTCTTTACCGTCCCTAGCTTTCTGCGCACGGCGCCGAGCAGAGCCGTCATCTCGGATTCCGGTGAGCCCTTTCGGAACCCCTCGTCCGTCTGGTTGTATATATCCGCGTACTGCGCGGAATTAAATTGATTATGAAAGCGTGCGATAGCGCTCTCGCTCAGCTCCCTGCCCTTTATCAACGAACACGCGCCGGTCGCGAAAAGCATGAGGGTGAGAGCTGAAGCTAAAATCAGGCGGGTTCTGAATCTCATGTAGCTCCTTTGATTGAGGCTCGTGCGAGCGGCATCCCGGCCCCTGGAAAAAGCCGGCCGCTCATGAGTTGTAAGGGGTTGCGATGCCGGGCGCTGCTCCCATTACCGGAAGCAGACCGCCACTACTGAAGATGAGAAATCAGTTCGGCGGGTGAGGTTAGCTCTTGCGTAGCTCCGTCAAGACCTGCTTGGCCACTGCCTTGAGGGTGTCAAAGACGCCCACGCCTTTTGAAGCTACGGCTTCGACGACGGGCTCGCCCTTTCGTTGCAGCTCCGCCGCGAGGTCCGCTACGGGGATGACGTTGGGCAGGTCTCGCTTGTTCAGTTGCAGCACGTAAGGGATGGCCATCAGGTCATAGCCCTGCGCTTGCAGATTCTCTTCAAGGTTGTAGAGCGATTCTATGTTGGCGTCCATGCGCTCTTCCTGAGAGTCCGCGACGAAGACCACGCCGTCCACGCCCTTCAATATGAGCTTGCGCGAGGCGTCGTAGAAGACCTGCCCCGGCACTGTGTAAAGATGAAAGCGCGTCTTGAAGCCCCGCACAGTGCCCAGCTCAAGCGGCATAAAGTCGAAGAAGAGAGTGCGGTCTGTCTCCGTCGCCAGGCTTATCAGCTTGCCCTTGGATTGCGGAGCCGTGGAGTCGAAGATGTATTGCAAGTTGGTGGTCTTGCCGCACAGGCCCGGCCCGTAATAAACGATCTTGCAGTTAATCTCCCGCGATGCGTAGTTTATGAAAGTCATGATGATTAAGGCCAAAGGCAAAAGGTGTAAACGATGTCTTGCGACAGCCCGTGTGCCGCTGCCTTCTGCCCTGCTGCTTCCCCTTTTTAATTGAACAGGCTGTCTATGTCTTCGTCCGTGATTTCGGCGAAGAAGGATTCGTCGTTGGCGGCCTGCTTGGTCGTTCGGGCCACTTCCTCGAAGATGGCGTGAAGCTCAGGCGTCACCTGCTTGACGCGCAGCTTGACCAGCCCCAGGCTTGAGCGTTCATCGAAGATTACTACCAGCAGCACGCGCCCTATGACGCAGATGTGTATGCTTTCGCGCTCGCCTTCGTGCGAGAGCGTGGGGAACTCTTTTTCGCCTATCAGCTCCGCCATGCCGCCCGTAGCGGCCACGTTACCGGCCGCCAGAGAGGCCAGGCTGGTTGTGTCAATATTTCCAACCTCGCCGTTGACGGCTATCTGTTGGCCGTCCTTATCAACCAGGAAAACCACACGAGCCGCAGCGTCAAGGCGCAGCTTGGCCACGACAGCCTCAATCTGCCTGAACTGCTGCTCGTGCATTACTATGGGAGTGTCTGACATTAGAACACGCTTTCTGTGGCAGCATGGGGCGCGGCGGGATGGGCTCTCAGGACAGCGCCCAAATGGTTTACGCCCGACTATAGGAAACTTAAATCGAAGAGCCTAAAAGATTTCGCTCGTCCAGGCGATTCTTCCGGGTCGCTCCCGCACGGCCTCCGGCAAGGAATCGAAGGCAAGCGCTACCCTGCTTTGCACTCTAACACAGGCAAAATTATGGCATCAAGTGTTTTTCGCTGTTGGCACAGGGCAGAACTGGTTGCAAATGGCGGGGATGAGGGCTGCAAACTACCGTCTCACGTTGATTTAGAAGGCGCATCTATGTTAAGCTCTGCCTCAGTTTTTGTGGCGGCTCAACCCGTTTTGAGCGGCCCTTTGGAAAGAAGAGGGCTTCGCATGAGCGATCCTATCGTCAAGGGCGTCAAACGTTCTCCCGCGCGCCCGGCCTCGCGTCAAGCGACATCAACGAAAAACCGTGCGGTCGCGGGCAAGTCTGCTCGCCCGAAGCCTTTGGCAAAAAGGGCTGCCGGGGCGGACAAAGCCCCTGCGCGGAAGGCCACAAAAACGGGCTCCAACACCTCATCCAAAGCGAAAGCAGCGAAAAAGCCGGCCAAGAGCGGCGCAACTCCGGCGCGAAAGGCGCAGCCTGTGGCCGCTAAAGGCGGCGCTCATGGCAAAACGGCTGTGCGAAAGACGCAGCCGCAAGTCGCAAAACAGCCTCAGAAGGCTGCAAAATCCGTCGCCAAAACCAAGCAAGGGCACGCGAAACCTGTCCCGACCGCTCCGAAGCGCAGTGCTGCTATCGCTCCAACGCAGCCGAAACGGCAGCCGACGCGCGACGAAGCGGCAGCGCTCAGGGCCTTTGACCGGGCTCACAAGGAGTTTGTGCGCGGACGCTTTTCCGAAGCACGCATGCTCTACCGGGCCATTCTGGATAAACACGCAGGGGTTTCAGAGGTTGCGGCCCGTGCTCGCACCTACCTGAATATTATAGAGACGCGTATGCGTGCGGAGAGCAGTCTGCCGCGAGACGCCGATTCGCTCTATGACAGGGGCGTGATTGAGCTTAATCGCGGCGAGTATGTCGCGGCGCAGGAGCTTTTTGAGCGCGCCTTAAAGCGCGAGCCCGAAGCCGCGCACATTCATTACGGGCTGGCCGCCACACGCGCCCGACTGGGCTCAATCGACACGGCGCTGGAATCGCTGCAACGCGCTCTGGACATTCAGCCCACGCTGCGCATACGGGCGCAGCACGACCAGGACTTGCTGGTCTTACGTAACCTGCCGGATTTCGAGCGACTGATTTTTTCTCCCAGACCCTGAAAGCGCCCGTAGGCCGCACACTCTCTCTCCCTGCCTTGGGCGCTCTTATCGCCACGCGCACGATTCGCAAGTTTCAAACTGCGGCTCTTTTCGGTATGATTCCGTAGACGGGCCCGCTCTTTTTGCGCGCCGTGTGCGCTGCCGCCTGAACGACCCGCCTATCCGAGGAGGAATCTCTTAAGCTTGCATCAGACTGAGACAACGAGCGGCCTCAAGCTGGTCGCCATAGGCGGCGGCACGGGTCTCTCCACATTACTGAGCGGCCTCAAGCAGATGGTTGGCCTGCCCGACGGAAACAACGTGTGGCTCGAATCCCTGTCGGCCATAGTGACGGTTTCCGACGACGGCGGAAGCTCAGGCCGCCTGCGCGAAGAGCTACAGATGCTTCCGCCGGGCGACATACGCAACTGCATGGTCGCTCTTTCGGAAGACTCCACGCTTATTTCGCGTCTCTTCCAGCATCGCTTCCGCGGCACGGGCGAGCTTGGCGGCCACAGCTTCGGCAATCTCTTTCTGGCGGCGATGACGGAAGTGACAGGCGACTTCGTAGAGGCCGTGCGTTTGTCATCCGAGGTTCTGGCGAGCAAGGGGCGCATATATCCCGCGACCATTAACGACGTGCGGCTGGTGGCGGAGCTTGAAGACGGCACGATTGTACGCGGCGAGACGCAGATCACAGCCTCGCGCACTCCCATTCGCCAGCTACGGCTTGAGCCCGAGCAGTGCCTTCCACTGCCGGAAGCGCTCTCGGCCATACGAAGCGCCGATGTCATCACGCTCGGCCCGGGGTCGCTTTACACCAGCATCCTGCCGCCGCTTCTGGTGGCGCGCGTCGCACAGGCCATCAGTGAAACTCGCGCTACGAAGATTTTCATCTGCAACCTTATGACGCAGCCGGGCGAGACGGACGGCTATACTGCGCGCCAGCATCTTCAGACTATTAAACGCTATGCGCCGGAGATTCATTTCGACTACACGATAGTCAACAACCGCGCGGTCAATCAGGAACAGGCGGCGCTCTATGCCGCAGACGGAGCCTTTCAGATAGGGATGCACGACCACCTGCTGGAGAGAGAGTTCGGCTCCGAGACAGAGATAATTCGCGCAGACCTTCTGGACGAGGGCGAGAAAGTCCGTCACAATCCTGAGAAGCTGGCGCGCGTAGTAGTAGCCTGCGCCATACAGGCGCGCACTGTTAGCGGCCAAATCAGCAAGGTAGGGACAGCCACCGCCGAGCATTAAAATCCCGATGGATAAACAGACTCAGATCACTTTGGAGGACGCGCCGACAGGGCAGGCGCAGCTGGACGTGCTGATACTGGCCGCAGGACTCGGCACACGCATGCGCTCGCGCACGGCCAAAGTCCTGCACCGCTTGGGAGGCCGCCCGCTGATAGCGCACGTCTGCCGCACGGCCACAGCGCTCGACCCCACACACATCTACGTCATAGTCGGCCACCAGGCGGAGATGGTCGGGCAGGCCGTGCGCGACGAGCTTGGAGCCGAAGGCGCGATTTTCGTCACCCAGACAGAGCAGCGCGGCACGGGCGACGCAGTCATGGCAGCGCGCGAATCGCTGGCCGGTGCCAATTCCAGTCTGGTCGTCCTGTCGGGCGACGTGCCGCTGGTGCGCGCCGAAACCCTTGCCGCCCTGATTCAGCAGCACCGCATGCACAGGGGTCGCGGCGCGGCCTGCACGCTCCTGACGGTCAAGCTGGACGACCCGACTGGATACGGGCGCATCATACGCGACTCCGAAGGGCGCTTCGAGCGGGTAGTGGAGCAGAGGGACGCCAGCGCTGCGGAGAAACAGATTAACGAAATCAACGCCGGCATCTACTGTTTCGACACGCAGGCGCTCTTTCGCGCGCTTGAAAAGGTGAAGCCCGAGAACTCTCAGGGCGAGTACTACCTGACGGATGTTCCCGGCATACTGCGCGCGGACGGAGAAGACGTGAGCATCTTTCTGCACACGGACTCGCGCGAGGTTTCGGGCATCAACACGCGGCTCGAGCTGTCGGAGTTCGAGAACATCCTGCGCCGTCGCACGATTCGCAAGCTGATGCTGGATAGCGGCGTGACGCTGATCGACCCGGCGCACACTTACGTCAGCCCGCAGGCGCAGATCGGCCGCGACACCGTCATACACCCGAACGTTCACATCGAAGGCGACACCGTCATAGGCGAAGAGTGCGAGATAGGCTCCGGCACTCGCATCACAAACTCTCGTATAGGCAACCTCGTCACCATCAAAGACCATTCGGTTATAGTCGACAGTGAAGTCTCAGACGGCTGCTCCGTCGGCCCCTTCGCGCATCTTCGCATGAACGCGCGCATGGAAGAGGGCGCGGTCGTCGGCAACTTCGTGGAGATGAAAAAGTCGCGCCTCGGTCGCAAGTCGAAGTCAATGCATCTCACCTATCTTGGCGACGCGACCATCGGCGAGAGGACGAACATAGGCGCCGGCACAATCACCTGCAACTACGACGGCAAGAACAAGCACGCGACCAATATCGAGGACAACGTGAAAATCGGCTCGGACACGATGCTGGTTGCGCCCGTCCGAGTCGGGAGCGGCTCCGTCACGGGCGCGGGCTCGGTCGTGACGAAAGACGTGCCGCCGGACACGCTTGTTGCGGGCGTACCTGCTACAATCAAAAAGCGGCTCAACGAAAATAAGGAGGAACAAAAGGAGAAAGATGAGACGACGGAAGATGCAGGCATGGTCGCTCAACCGGAGTAGGCCTTAGCTTTCATTTCTTCATCACTCATTCTTTATCCTTGCTCTACCATGTGTGGGATTGTCGGTTACGTTGGAAACAAGCAGGTCGTGCCGGTCATCATCGACGGCCTCAGGAAACTTGAATATCGCGGCTATGATTCGGCGGGCATTGCCGTCGTGGACGAAGGGAATCATCTGGAGATTCGCCGCGCCGAAGGAAAGCTGCGCAATCTTGAGGAAGCCATACGGCTTCAGCCCCTGGACGGCACCTACGGCATAGGCCACACGCGATGGGCCACGCACGGGCGGCCCACGGAAGAGAACGCGCACCCGCACCGGGACTGCACGGGCCGAATAGTCGTAGTCCATAACGGCATCATAGAAAACTATCTTCAGCTAAAGGAGCGCCTGAGGGCGAGCGATCATCGCTTCGTCACGGAGACCGACACGGAAGTCGTGGCTCACCTGATAGAGGAATACGCGCGCACCGAAGGCTCTTTTGAGAAGTCCGTTCGCCTCGCCGTTGCAGACCTGCGAGGCATCTTCGCCCTCTCAATCATCTCTTCGGACGAGCCTGACACCATCATCTCCGTGCGCCAGGGGCCGCCCGTGGTCATAGGCCTCGGCGACGGCGAGTACTTCGTGGCCTCGGACATTCCGCCCATCCTGCAACACACGCGCGATGTCTTCTTCTTAGGGGACGGCGAGATAGCCGTGCTGACTAAGGACTCCGTGCGCGTCACGGACTTTGAAGGCAACTCCGTCGAGCCCCAGCGCCAGCGCATCACCTGGGATCCGATCATGGCGGAGAAGGGCGGCTTCAAGCATTTCATGCTCAAGGAAATCTACGAGCAGCCGCGCGCCGTGCGCGACACGGTTCAGGGGCGGCTGTCGCTGGACACGGGCCGCGTGTACCTGGACGAGATGAACATCACCGAAGCGGATTTCAAGCGCTTCACTTCCATCAAGATTGCCGCGTGCGGCACAAGCTGGCACGCGGGTCTTGCGGGAAAGTACATGATAGAGCAGCTCGCACGCATCCCCGTCGAAGTCGATTACGCTTCGGAGTTCCGTTACCGCGAGCCTGTGCTGGATGAAGACACGCTGCTTCTGGTCATCTCTCAATCTGGCGAAACGGCCGACACCATCGCGGCCCTGCGAGAAGCCAAAGAGCAGGGCTCTAAAATTCTCTCCATCTGTAACGTCTACGGCTCTATGATTACCAGAGAGGCGGACGGCACAATCCTGACGCACGCCGGGCCGGAGATTGGCGTGGCATCAACGAAGGCTTTCACTTCGCAGATGATAGCCCTCTACCTGTTCGGACTTTATCTGGGACAACTGCGCGGGAAGCTTTCTCAGGACGCGGCGCGTCATCACGCGCAGCAACTGGCGGAGCTGCCGGTCAAAATCGAGCATCTCTTGAACGAAGCGGACGAGCTGGAAGAGCTGGCGAAAGAGTTTTTCCGCTCTACTGATTTTCTCTATCTGGGGCGCGGCTTAAACTTTCCCGTCGCGCTCGAAGGCGCTCTGAAGCTGAAGGAAATCTCCTACATACACGCCGAAGGCTATCCGGCGGGCGAGATGAAGCACGGGCCGAACGCTCTGATTGACGAGCGCCTCCCCGTGGTCATCATCAACCCGAAAGAGGAGGGTAACCGCTCGTCGGAGCTTCGCTACGAGAAGACGCACTCGAACATAGTGGAGGTGAAGGCCAGAGAAGGCGTCGTCATCTCGGTTCTGACCGAAGGCGACACCATGTCCCGGATGGTATCGGACCACGTGATCGAGATTCCTTCATCGTCGGATCTGCTCTCGCCTATCCTGGCAATCATTCCCTTGCAGCTTCTGGCCTATCACATAGCCGTGCGTAGGGGCTGCGACGTTGACCAGCCCAGGAACCTGGCCAAGTCCGTCACCGTCGAATAGCACCGCGCGGCAAAGAAGAATCATCCACGGAGCTAGCACGAAAGGGCTGGAGTCAATCGATTGACTCCAGCCCTTTTTTCCTACTGCTGTGGTTTAACCGTTAATCATGAAGTTGCTAATCAATCCGCCTGCTCCGGCATGGCTTGAGCGGGAATACCTGTGCTGCCCCGCCTCGCGCGCCACAGTCGAAAGCGTCGCCACGCGAGCGATAGTCCCGTGAAGACCAGGAACGCTCCGCCAAGGGAGGCGAGCGCCGCGATTGTCTGGCCTATCAAGCCGCCGACTTCCCCCGTGTGGGCGAACCGCAGCCACGAGCGAAGCTGCCTGCCCGTGGAGTAGCTTGAGAAAGGCTCCCAGCGTACGACCTCTGCCGTCTGTCTCTTGAGCACAAGCTGTGCGCGCTTCTGCGGCTGCCCGCCAGTCCCCTTGTCTATGGTGAAAGTCACGGGCGCGTCCTGCGCGTTAGGCAACTGCATGCTGATACTGCGCCAGCCTTCGACCTGCTGCTCGGCACGCGACCAAAGGGGGTCCAGACCTGCCAGTGTGGCTGCGCCGCCCTGTTGGGCGGGATTTGCCGTAGCGGCTGCGCGCTGCGCCGGAGCGGGCGGCGTTTCACCGGCTATGCGATAGACGAGGTTGCCGGCCCAGGTGTACGAGATGACCACGGCCGAGAGAACTACTACGAAGAGCGGCGCGACAGACCAGAAGCCTATGACATTGTGCCAGTTGAAATCGCGTGCACGGCTTCCAAGGCCGCGCCTGAACCAGAGCACGTTCCTGAATTGCGCTCGCGTGCGCTTCGAAGGCCACCAGAGATAGAAGCCGCTCGCCACTATGAAGAGAAACAGCAGGTTGCTCGCGCCTGTGACGGCTCTTGCGACGGCGCGGTTATCCCCCTGCGCTCCCAGCCAGCGGTGCAAGTCCGTCACAGTGCGAAAGAACGAGCGCGTCCCCTTCGCCCCTTCGCCGAACGTTTCTCCCGTGTATGGATTGACGAAGAGATTACGCCCGCCCGCGTAGGTAATCATGGCCGGCAGGCTCGCGTCTTTGTACATAGTGATGCTGCCGGGCGTTTGTGTCTGCGTCTCACGAACTTTTTGTAGAAGCGCTTCTACGGAGAGGCGCGCCTCTCCGGCGGGCGCTGTGACGGTGTAGCCGCGCATGTCTGCCCAGCGCGTAATCTGCTTTTCAAAGGCCAGCAGCACGCCCGTCACAGACATGATGAAGATGACTATGCCTGCAAGCGTCCCGGCCGACAGGTGGCACCAGAAAATAAGCTTACGAAATTGCTTCAAGCGAAAAGCTCCTCTTTGCTCAATATTAATCTGTTGGAATTTTCGCTCTAGATTAACATCAACCAACGGAGTCTCGCACCCGCGGGGCGGCGTGCCCGCTCGGGCTGTTCAATCAAGCTCACTCAGCGCGACTCTCCTTTTCTACTTTGCAAAGAGATGAATTTCTATTACTGTTCTAGCCATAACGCTCTCATGTTTTTAATCCAACCGGAAGGCAACAAAGATGACGGAAGCAGACAGGCAGGAAGTGCGGCGGGTTGTGCAGGACGAGTTACTTGGAATACTGGCGGACGCGAAATCCATGCTCGGCATGAAAGACCCCACCGGGTTCGCCAAGAAGGCTCTCGAAGGCATGGCCGGCGTAATACGTCTCAGGCAGCAGCGCGAGCCGAACACGAATAGAGAAGGCTGACGGGGGATCACAGGCGCGCATGCGTCGCTGGGCGGCCGCGTGCGCGCCCCGTCCGATTTCATAAGTTCTGATGAGAGGAACGAGATGCTAAACCCAGAGAAAAGCCGGGGGCGCGTTTTCAGGCTCTTTGTCGTCACCATCCTTTTGACTCTTTGCGCGGTCGCGGCTCAGGCGCAAAGAGAGCTTGGCGTGCGGCCTACGGACTCCGGCGGGCCTCTCATGCCGGAGCAGGCCGCCTACGACGTGAAGTCCTACGACCTCGCGCTTCGTGTCAATCCCGCCGAGCAGTCGATCGCGGGCGAATTGACGGTCAAGGCTCTGATAGTTCATCCAGCAGCATGGCTGGTGCTTGACCTGGACACGCCTCTGAATGTCCTGGCCGTCCTTGACGTGGAGCAGGCGGGCCGCCCGCGCCCCCTTCAGTTCGAGCGGAGAGGCGGAAAAATCTGGATAGCCTTTCCCATGATGAAGCAGCCGGGCGCTCGGGTGAGCGTGCGCGTTCACTATGAAGGCAAGCCGAGGGTTGCTCCGCGCCCGCCTTGGGTAGGCGGCTTCATCTGGTCTAAGACGGCATCGGGCGAGCCCTGGGTCGCGGTCGCCTGCCAGAACGACGGCGCGGACCTCTGGTGGCCGTGCAAGGACCATCCGTCGGACGAGCCCGACACCGTGTCGCTGCACATCACAGTGCCCGGGCCGCTCGTAGTCGCCGCCAACGGAAAGCTGCAATCCGTAGTCAAGAATCCTAACCGCACTCAGACCTTTAACTGGCTCGTCTCGAATCCGATTAACAACTACGATGTGTCCATAAACATCGCGCCGTACCGCACGGTCGAGGGCCAGTTCAAGAGCGTGGCGGGCGAGAACGTGCCCGTCTTCTTTTACGCGCTGCCGGAGAATTACGAGAAGGCGCGGGTTCTTTTCGCGCAGTTCATGGATTACCTGAGCTTCATTGAATCGCACCTGGGGCCTTATCCCTTTCGCTCGGACAAAATCGGCGTCGCCGAAACGCCTTATCTGGGGATGGAGCACCAGACGATAACGGCCTACGGCAACAACTACAAGCTGAACGCCTACGGCTTCGACGGGCTGCTCTTTCATGAGATAGGCCACGAGTGGTGGGGCAATCTTGTGACGGCTTCGGACTGGCGCGACATGTGGCTGCACGAAGGCTTTCAGTCCTACATGGACGCGCTCTACGCCGGGCGCATGAAGGGTGATGAGGGATACAGGCAGTACCTGGCCGGAATCCGTGGAGGCATTGGCAATTTCCAGCCGGTCGCGCCGCGTGAGTCGCGCTCGACGATGCAGATATACTTTCGCGCGCCCGATTATGTGAACAGCGACGGCGACATCTACAGCAAGGGCGCATGGATTCTGCACAGCCTGCGCTATCTGATAGGCGACAAGGCGTTCTTCACGGCGCTCAGACGCATGGCCTATCCGGACCCGGCCATGGAGAAGCTGAAGGATGGGCGGCAGACGCGCTTTGCGACCACGGACGATTTCCGCCGCATAGCCGAAGAGGCTTCGGGCATGAAGCTGGACTGGTTCTTTGAAGTCTACCTGCGCCAGCCCAAGCTGCCGCGCCTCGTGCAGGAAACAAGCGGCAACAATCTGGTGCTCCGGTGGGACGTGCCCAATAATCTTCCCTTCCCTATGCCTGTGGAAGTGGAGTGGGGCGCGACCGCTCAGCGTGTAGAGATGGCGAACGGCTCTGCCACCATTCCTCTTAAGGCGGGACAGGTGCCGACCATTGACCGCAACAAGCGGGTTTTGAAGGCCGAGTAAGCCCGCGGGGGGGTCGTCGCCGCAAACTAAGTTCCCGGAACCCAGCCCTTCCGATTGCGTGAACATTCGGAAAGGCTCTCTCCCCTTTTGGCAGGAAAGGAACTCACGTCATGCGTTCGCTCGCACGCGCTCTCTTGCTGCTCCCCGTGCTCTCTCTTCTATATACGCACGCCCCGGCGCAGGCTCCCCAGAGGACCGGGACGGGAGCCATTAGCGGGCACGTGTCCGTCGCTGACAAGCCCGCCCAGGGCATCATCGTCATCGCCGTCCCGGGCGAGCAGGGGCCGGACAGAAGAGAGGTCGCAAGGGCCGTTACAGATTACGAGGGCAATTACAGTCTGACGGGTCTGCCCGCGGGCCGCTTCAACGTAGTGCCGATTGCGCCGACTATGGTTGGGCCTGCCAATAGCAGCTACGGCGGTTCGGGCCGCTTCATCATCCTGGGCGACGGCGAGACGGTCGAGAAGATTGATTTCTCTCTGACACAAGCGGGCGTCATCACGGGACGCGTGACGGACGCGTCCGGCAAGCCCGTCATAGAAGAGCGCTTGCAGTTGGTTCCGGTGGAGAATTCCATTTACATTGGCTCCGGCAGTTACTTCAACCCTTACATGTACCAGACCGATGACAGGGGCGTCTTCAGGCTCTACGGCATCCCGCCCGGCCGCTACACCCTGAGCGTTGGCGTCTCGCCGGAGGAAAGCGCGGTGACGGCAGGCAATCTCAGGCGCAGCTACTACCCGCGCACCTTCTATCCGGGCGAGACCGACAGCAAGAAGGCAGGCGTCATAGAGGTCACGGAAGGCGGCGAGTCCAAGGATATCAACATCAAGCTGGGGCGGCCGTCGCAATCCTTCGCTGTCTCTGGCCGCGTAGTGGATGCGGAGGGCCGCGCCGTCCCCAACCTTTTAATCGGATACGGAGGCTACGACCCGCAGCAAAAGATAGTGACGGCTTACAGCTACGGCCAGCACCGCACGAACGCGCGCGGCGAGTTCAGGCTGGAGACAGTCAGGCCCGGCCGCTTCGCAGTCTTTGTCTGGAGCGAGAGCGAGAATTATAGCGACCCTGTCGCCTTTGAGGTCACCGATGCCGACGTGACCGGCCTTGAGCTTAAGCTGAAGCGCGGCGCAACCATTACGGGCGTGATTCAAATCGAAGGCATCACGGGCAAGAGCGTCGCGGCCAAGCTGTCGAAGATTGCAATCGGCGCTTCGGTCCAAACCGGCAATCTAGGGCCGCCGGACAATCGTCAGGCCACGATAGAGCCTGACGGAAGCTTTCGCATTACGGGCTTGCCGTCGGGACGCGTGCATCTCTTCATGTACGACTTTCAGATTCAGAAGGACATAAGGGTGCTGCGCCTGGAGCGCGACGGTGTGGCTCAGCCAAACGGCATAGAGGTCAAGCCGGGCGAGCAGGTAACAAACGTGCGCGTCGTCTTCGAATACGGCACCGGCAGCATCCTCGGTCAGGTGCGATTCGAGAACGGCGCGCCTCCGGAAGGGGCGCGTATTTTCGTCTCCGTGTATAAGGCTGGCGAAGACGAGAACTCTCATCCCGGCACCTACGCGCAGCCGGACGCGCGCGGCCGCTTTGTCATAGAAGGACTCGTGGCGGGCGACTATCAGGTTATCGTGCGCGCACAGCTTCCGTTGACAGACTGGAACGGAACGCTCGTCACGGGCAGGCAGAACGTCACGGTCTCAAACGGGGCCGTGACGGAGACGACTGTCGTGCTGGATTTGAAGGAGCGTTATACGCCATGAGGGAAGGCTCGATCGTATCCCCCCCGGGAAAAGTTGCGTGCGCGCTCCTTTGTCTTCTCTTCATCACTCTCCTCTCGCTCGCTTCACAACGGGCGCAGGCACAGGGCCAGCGCGCCTCGGGCGGGCGCACGGCTGAAGACACAACCGCCGCGGGCTCAATCACGGGCCGGGTGGTGGGCGAAGACGGGCGGCCGATGGGCGATGTTTCGGTCGTCATCCACGGCATGTACAGCGGCTTTGCGTCGCGCGTCAGCGTCACCGACAGCGCCGGGCGTTTTCAATTCAAAGAGCTTCCGCCGGGGCTCTATGGACTGCGCGTCGCGTCCCCTTCCTTCATAGAGCTGCCGGATGAGAACAGAACTCCATGGGAGCCCAGGTACCTGAAGCCGGGCGATACGGCGCAAATCACTATGGTCAAGGGAGGAGTCATCACGGGCACAGTCCTGAACGCCCAGGGCGAGCCGGTTGTGGGAGCCTTTGTCAGACCCGTGCGCGTGCGCGACGCGCAGGGGCGTCGCATCTTTACAGAGGGCCTTGCGGGCATAATGCCGCGCATCACGGATGACAGGGGCATCTATCGCATATACGGATTGCAGCCGGGCAGCTACCTGCTGGTCGTAGGCGGGAGCAATCCTTACTTCTTCGGCAATGTCTCTTACGGCGACGTTCCGACTTACTATCCTTCTTCCACGCGCGACACGGCTGCGGAGGTTCAGGTGCGCGCCGGAGAGGAAGCGGCTGGCGTTGACATACGCTATAGAAACGAGCGCGGCCACACTATCAGCGGCACTATTTCCGGCGTCTCCGACAACAACGGTCGCTCTGGCATAAGCGTAGCGCTCGTGAGGGCCGTGACGGGCCTCATTGAAGGACAGACCTACGCGATAGATGTAAACGGACGGCACGTCTTCTACATAAGCGGCTTGCCCGACGGCGAATACGAGATAACCGCGCAAGCCGTTTTTGAAAAGGGCGACGCGGTTTCTTCAGCGCCCCGCAGCGTCAGCGTCAGAGGCAGCGATGTCACGGGCATTCAGCTTGAGCTGGCGCCACTGTCCGGCATAACCGGTCGCATCACGCTGGAGCCACTGAAGGCGCAGGAACCCTGCGTGCAGATTAACCCTCAGGTCGCCATGCAGCAGACGCTCATCACCGCTCGGCGCGAAGAGCAGGATAAGGGGCGTCTGCAACCGTCAATCTTCTCTGCGGGCGGCGACGCGCCGGACGAGCAGGGAGAGTTCGTGATACGCAATCTCTCCGACGGACTCTTTCGCGTGAGCATACGCCCGCCGGGCGAGGATTGGTACGTGCGCGCCGCAAGCTTCCCTGCCGTTACGCCGCCCGCCGCAGTACAGGCCGGGACATCCGGAGCAAAGGCGGCTGCCGCGCCCGCGCCTCCGCCCGGCACCATTATTCTCAAACGCGGAGAGCGCGCCTCCGGCATCAACATCACCGTGGCGCAGGGCGCGGCCAGCCTGCGCGGGCGCGTCGCGGCGCAATCAGAGGGCGCGGCCCTCCCTGCCAACCTGCGCGTCTACCTGATACCGGCCGAGCGCGAGCGCGCGGACGACATACTTCGCTACGCAGAGACGGGCGTAAGCGGCGACGGCTCGTTTACCTTGACGGGTCTTGCGCCGGGCCGCTACATGGCAGTCCTACGCCCCTTCCAGCCGCAGACTGACATTCTCAGGCCGCCTCGCATGCTCGCCTGGGACGAAGAGGGACGTAAGGCGCTCAGGCGAGAGGCCGAAGAGACGAATAATGTTCTTGAGCTAAAGCCATGCCAGCAGCTCAGGGATTATTCGCTCGGCTACACCGCCAAATAAGCGTTCGATAGAGAGTGCATGTGAGCCAACCTTTTCTTAGACTGGCTTCATCGTATGGCCGTCAGCCCGTAGCAAGAATCAGCCCGGCGAGTTATATAAAGCCCGGGCATCCCTTCATTCTTGAATCTATACAGTTTATTGACCCGTAGCTAACCCCGAATCGGTGTCGTTCGAATATGACGATCATGAGAGCACTACTTTATGCGGTATCGACTTTCGCCATCATCACTATGATGAGCGCGGGCGCTCTCGCTCAATCCGGCCGCTCAAGGCAGGGCACCGAGACCAGGAAGACCAGCCCCGTGGACTCAGGCCAAACGCGTCCGCAGAGCGATACCGAGCCCGAAAAGCCTAGTGAAGCGCGGCAGGAGACCGAGACCGTCAGGATTGATACGAACCTAGTCACCGTGCCCGTCATAGCCAGCACCCGCGGCGGCACCTACGTCCCTGACATGCGGCAGGACGAGTTCGTCATTTTTGAAGACGGCGTAGAACAGCCTGTCTCCTTCTTTGCCACCGTGACCGAGCCGTTCCACGTGGTGCTGATGATTGACACGAGCGCCAGCACCGAGGAGAAGCTCTACCAGATTCGTAGCGCCGCCAACGCCTTCGTCGGCCAGCTTCAACAGGGCGACCGTGTAAAGCTCATCTCCTTTGACGACAGCGTGCGCGACTTCGGAGACTTTACCAGCGACCGCTCACTTCTCTCCGGCTTGATAGACCAGTTGCGCTCCGGCAGCGGCACGAAGCTCTATGACGCCATGGACGCGGCGCTGAAGTCGCTTGAGAAGGTAAGAGGCCGCAAAGCCGTGGTCATCTTCACGGACGGCGTGGACTGGTACTCTGCGCGCAAAGACTACACGGATAACTTTCGCGCGCTCGAAGAATCCGGCGTCATCATCTATCCCATACGGTACAACACTCGCGCAGAGACCGAGCGGCTGGCGCGAGCACAGGCGCGCGGAGGCCAGCGCATAGACCTCGGCACAATCTTCGGCGGGGGACTCCCGCAGGGCACGCCGACGACATTCCCGGGAGGCCAAAGCATTCCAACCACGACCGGAGGCTCTACGCCCAGGGTGCCCGGCCCGGTTGTCATCACGACCGGCCGCGGCGGCACAGACCCGGATCGCACGGGCCCGGACGCCACCTCTCGTTACCCGGACACGCGCAACGACCCCACGCGCCCTTCGACCACGCCGCAGCAGCAGGAGGACGCGGCCATCACGCGCATGCTTGACGCGGCTTACCTGAAGGCCGACAGCTACCTGAACGACCTCGCCTACAGATCAGGGGGCAAGCTCATGAGGGCCGACACGCTCGGCAATCTGCCCGACGCCTTCGCGCAGATTGCGGCCGAGCTTCGTACGCAGTACAGCCTTGGCTACTACCCTCCGAGGGGTTCGCAGGACGGCAAGCTGCACAAGATTCAGGTGCGCTCCACACGCAAGGGCGTGCAGGTGCGCTCGCGCCCGGCCTACCGCTCAAAAAGCAGTTTCCAGTAAACAGTTTTCAGTTTTCAGCCTGAAAGACGTGGCTCGCTTTTAACTGAAAACTGAGAACAAAAAACTGAAAACTGTTTTTTGCCCGTCGCTTGTCACCCGCCACAGGTCGCTGTAGTATCTTTCCATGCAGCACAGAAACACGCTCGATTCACAGCACACGGCGCTGGTCATCATTGACATGCAGGAGGCTTTCCGCTCCACAATCTCTGACTTTCCCGAAACCTCCGCCCGCATAGCTCTCGTCGCGCACGCCGCTCAGCTTCTGAGTCTGCCCGTCATCGTCACGGAGCAGTACCCGCGCGGCCTCGGGCACACGGCCGACGAGATACGCGCGGTGCTCCCGCCCACGCTCGAAGCGATAGAGAAGACCGCGTTCAGCTCCTGCGGAGCGCAGAGCTTTGTCAACGAGCTGGAGCGCACGGGAGCACGCCACGTTCTGGTCTGCGGCATCGAAGCTCACATCTGCGTCAACCAGACCGCGCACGACCTGCTGGCCAGAGGCCTCGGCGTGCATCTACTGACCGACTGCATCACGGCCCGCTCAAAAAGCAACAGGCAGATTGCGCTCTCCAAGATGCAGATGAGCGGCGCAGTCCCTTCGTCAACCGAGATGGCTCTCTTCGAGCTAATGAGAGACGCAAAGCACGCACAGTTCAAGGCTATTCAGAATCTTATTAAATGAAGAGAACAGTTTTCAGCAATCAGTTTTCAGTTTTCAGCAACACCCGACTTGCTTCTAACTGGAAACTGGAAACTGGAGACTGAAAACTGCTTTTATGCTTGATTTTTTAGAATCGCTAAATCCCCAGCAGCGCGAGGCCGTGACCGAGACGGATGGGCCGCTTCTCATACTGGCGGGAGCGGGCTCCGGCAAGACGCGCGTCATCACCTTTCGCATCGCTTACCTGATAGCGGAGCGCGGCGTCGCGCCTCACAACATCCTGGCCGTCACCTTTACCAATAAGGCTGCGCAGGAGATGCGCGGCCGCGTCGAGCAGCTACTGAAGGGGCGGATGATGGGCAGCGCCCCGCTCATCTCCACCTTCCACAGCCTGTGCGTGCGTATCCTGCGCCAGGAGATTGAGAAGCTTCAGGCGGGCTACACGCGCTCGTTCACCATCTACGATCAGGACGATTCCGTGCGGCTGGTCAAGGCCTGCATAAAGGATTTGGGTTACGACGAAAAGCAGCTGGGGCAGCGGGCCGTGCAGGGCGCAATCTCTTCGGCCAAGAATCGGGGCGAGGACGAAGAGTCCTATGCGGCGCGCGTAGAGTACGGGGATGAAAAGCGTGCGGCCATCGCGCGCGTCTTTCGCCTCTACCAGGAAAGGCTCGTCAACAACAACGCGCTCGATTTCGACGACCTCTTGATAAAGACCGTGCAGCTGCTCCGCCGTGTGGAAGAGGTGCGCGCAAAATATAACGAGCGCTTCCGCTACATACTCGTGGACGAGTATCAGGACACCAACTCGCTGCAATTCGCGCTGATAAGATTTTTGACCGAAAAGCAGGAGAACATCTGCGTGGTGGGCGACGAAGACCAGAGCGTCTATCGCTGGCGCGGCGCGGACATCACGAACATCCTCAACTTCGAAGAGCATTACCCGAACGCGAAAGTTATACGCCTTGAGCAGAACTACCGCTCGACGCAGAACATACTGGACGTGGCGGGCGCTGTGGTTCGCAACAACACGGAGCGAAAGGGCAAGAGCCTCTGGACGGCTAACCCGTCGGGCGAGCGCATACGCTATTACCAGGCGTTTGACGGCGACGCCGAAGCGCGTTTCGTCGCGGCAAAAATCGAAGAGCATCGCCGCGCGGAGCCGGAGCTTCGCGCAGCCATCCTCTATCGCACCAACGCGCAGTCGCGCGTCTTTGAAGAGGCCCTCAGACGCGCAGGGCTTCCCTACAACATAGTCGGCGGCTTCTCCTTCTACGAGCGCGCAGAGGTGCGCGACATCATCAGCTACCTGAAGCTCGCCCTGAATCCGCACGATTCCATCGCCCTGAGCCGTGTCATCAATAGCCCGCCGCGCGGCATAGGCAAGCAGACGCTGGATGAGCTTGCGCGCCGCGCCAAAGACTACGGCATCTCTCACTGGGAGACGATTTCCATCATGACGGAGCAGCGCGACGGCTTGAGCCCGCGAGCCGTCTCCGCGCTGAAGAGCTTTCAGAAGATAGTCACGGACCTGGTCTCGGCAGTTCAGAACGCGTCGCAGACGGAGTCGCCCGTCTCTGACGTGGTCAAGGCGGCGATTCTCGATACGGGCTACTCGAACGCGCTCAAGGCGGAGAACAATGATGAGGCCGAAGCGCGGCTTGAGAACTTGCAGGAGCTTGTCAACGCGGCCGTCGATTACGACGCGCAGGAGGGCGAAGGGCTCAGGGATTTCATAGACCACGCGGCGCTCGTCTCGGACGTAGACCAGTACAAGCGGGATGCGCCCGTCACCCTGATGACCATGCACTCGGCCAAGGGACTGGAGTTTCCGCTCGTCTTCTTAGTCGGTCTGGAAGACGGCCTGTTCCCGCACTCGCGCTCGGCCACAGACCCTGCGGAGATGGAGGAAGAGCGCCGCCTCTGTTACGTGGCGATTACGCGCGCCGAGAGATTTCTCTACCTGACGCACGCCATGAAGCGGCGCGTCTACGGCGAAGAGATGGCTTCGGAGCCTTCGCAGTTCTTAAACGAGATGCCGCTCGATTTGATAGACGACCTCTCGCGCGGGGCATCCTGGCTCTCTTTCGCGCGCAACTCTTCCACGGTTGAGAACCGGCATGCCGCGCGAGCGCTGAGGGGCGAAACGCGAAGCGAGCAGAGGACAAGCTATTCGGGCAAGACCTACAACAGCATCGATTCAATCGCGGAGTTCTTTCGCCAGAGAGGACAAAAGCTGGGCTCTTCGACTCCCGGGGCCCCGAGCGAGCCCGTCATCAAGCGGCGTGCGGCCTCCGCCTCAAGCGGCGCACAATCCAGCAGCCCTCAGGACGCAGGCGGCGGCTTTACTCCAGGCTCGCACGTACGCCATCCCAAGTACGGGCGCGGCCTTGTACTGAGGCGCGAAGGCTCTGGCGACACGGCAAAGCTCACGGTCAGCTTCCCGGGCTTCGGTCAGAAGAAGCTGATTGAAAAATACGCCGGGCTTGAGAAAGCCTGACGCGCGCCATCTCCCACTCTGCGTCTGACTCTTAATCCTGAAGCAGGTTGGCGACCGAGAGCTTCTGGCCTCCGAGAGAGGTGATAAAGCCGTAGATCGATAGCGCCGCCAGCATGAAGATGATGAAGATGGTGCTCCACGCGTACCACGAGGTGAAATCCGAGGTGACGGGCAGCAGCCACGCGGTGTTTAAGAAGAGAAAGAGAAAGGCCGTCGTCAGCAGGCCGAAGCGCACCAGCGACGTGAAGATAATCGTCGCGGCCAGTCCCGCATAGAACCAGTCAACCACAGGGTCAAAGCCGAAATTAAAGAGCGCGACGGAGAGAATCAGCCAGCCCGCGCCGACCGCCAGCCACTGCTTGCGGAGGATTATGTATAGCAGCAGCAGCAGGAACATGAAGCCCAGCGCCTCAAGCAGTCCTATCAGAGCGTTGTTCGTGAACTGGCTTATGAACTGGCGAAAGCCGAGGAGCGTGATGATGTCTATTCTGGCGGGTTGATAGGGCGGGCGGCCCAGCCACGCGGGCGTCATATTCCAGAAGTAGAAGGTGAGCACCAGCCCCAACCCCAGCAGCCCGCCTATCAGAATGTCTCTTCCGACGAGCGGGTCGCGTAGATCGCCGCCTAAGAATCTTGTCCACGAGATGATGCGGCCGGGCCAGCGACGACGCACCAGCGGCTCAAGCGCCACGTACATGACCCAGCTCAGCCCCATGAAGACCAGCGTGGCCCCCAGACCATTCATGAAGTTGTTGAACTCAGGGCCCAGTTCCGCCACGTGATGGTTGCCCGTCACCCAGTTGACGGAGCTTACTATGAAAACGAAGAGCGCAAGTCTTGTCGCGCCTCTGCGGTCGCCGCGGCCCAGCCGCAGGTTATGCCAGGCGAGCAGCGCCCCGGCCACCATCGCTACTATTATCGAGCCGAAAACCAGCGAGTTGATTATCTTGTCACTGGAGTTGCGCGGCGGCTCTATCTGTAGAAACGGCTGATCCCACGGAAAGACAAGCTCGAAGTATGTGGGCTTGCCTTTGAAGCTTCCGGCTTCTATGCGTATCGGGATGGGCGGCTCTCCGGGCAGCACTCCTTCCCAGGCGGCGCGCTCGTCCGTGTAGCGCGGCGGCGTCCACCTGGGCGCGACCTGCTTGAAGTTTGCCATATCGAGCCCGGACTCGCGAAAGAGCGCAGACCAGTCATAAGGCGCGGCCGGGCCTTCGGATTCGTCGAACTGAAGCGGCGTCGCCATAAAATACATCAGGCGGCCCTGTGTATCGACAGAGGCCCTGACCATGCCGGTCACGTCGGGCGGCGGGTCTGAGCCCGTCACCACCTGCGAGTTGAAGGGCACAAGGTAACGAGGGCTCTGCCGGTACCACATAAAGAGGACGGGCGGGTGGCCGGTCCTCAATTTCTCCCAGCGCGCCGGAGACTTGTCCGTCTCCCTGATGATGCGCAGGTAGTTGTTGTCGTAGCCCATGCCGTAGGCGTAATCGACGGGCGGGCTCGTGTAACCGGCGCGGTTTATAATCTCCCTTGCGCGCTCGCGTAAGACATCCGGCGACTTTTCAAGCGGCACGAAGCGGTGCAGCTTCACGCTCCCGGAAAGAATAACCATAAGAGCGATGCTTACGAAGACGGAAGCGAGGCACGCTATGGCCAGCACGGGCTTGAGCGTCCCTTCCTTCTTCGCGGCGGCGACCATCTCGGGCGAAGGAGTTTCACCCGCGGCGAGGGCTGCGGCGAGCGGGTCTCCGCCGGGCAGGGACGCCGCCACCTGAATAGCAGATGAAGGTCTCTTCTCGGGGTCTCGCTCTAGGCAGCGCTCTATGATTCGCTCTACGAGCGGGTCAATGTGCTTGTTGAGAGAAGAGATGCTGGCGGGCGTAGTATCCTTCTTTCTCAGGCGCAGAAGCTCCGTCAGCGTTGCCGCCTCGAAAGCCTTCTTGCCCGTGAAGACTTCATAGAGCACCAACCCTAAGCTGTAGATGTCGCTTTGCGCCGTCAGCTCTGCGCCCGCCAGTTGTTCGGGCGACATGTATTCGGGCGTGCCCTCTATGGCCCGCGCCTCGCGCAGCTCTTCCTCCAGCCCTGCCAGGCCGAAATCCATGATGCGCACATTCCCCTGTGCGTCAATCATGATGTTGGCGGGCTTCAAATCGCGGTGCAGCACCCCTATGTCGTGCGCTGCGGCGAGCCCGGCGCAGAGCTGGCGCGCGATCTCCACGGCCTTGTCGGAGGGGAGTCGCCCGATGCGCCTGAGCAGGGAGGCCAGGTCTTCGCCGCGCACGAACTCCATAGAGAGAAAGTGCTCGCCGTCTATCTCGCCTATGTCGTATACGCGGCAGACGTTGCGATGCGTTATCTGCCGTGCGGTGCGTACTTCCCTGTGAAAGCGAGCGAGAGCGGCCCCGTCGTCCAGCAGATTTTCGGGAAGAAATTTAAGCGCGACGGGCTGGCCGAGCTTGAGATCGTCTGCGCGGTAGACTTCGCCCATGCCGCCGCGGCCCAGAAGGCCCGCTATGCGGTAGCGCTCGGCGAAGACCGAGCCGGGAGCGAAGCGCGAGTCGCTTACGTAATCCGGCGTGATGGAAGAATGAACGGAAGCCTGGCGCGTGCGACGGCTGGCGGGAGGCTGGCTGCGATGCGCCGCGGCCTGGCGTTGCGATTCCGACAACTGTCTGGTCGGCGCAAACAGGTCTTCGAGCGAGGTTCCACACGAGGGGCAAGCCTGTCTCTCCTCGTCAACCTCTATTGAACATGAGGGGCATTTAATCATGCGCCTCGGATTGTACCATCAAAAACAGGGCGGAAGGCACAAAGCGCCGCGCGTTATGAATTAAGGAGTTTCATTCATCACGCGCGGCGCTTTGTGCCATTCCGGCTTGCCCCGTGTCTAGCCTTTGGTCAATTCGTCGGCCAGCTCTTTGGCGTCGAAAACCTTTCTCAGGATTTCGAGCATGCCGCGCGAGTCTACAGAGATGGCGCGGTTGACCGATTCATCGTACATGAAATCGCCCACGAGCGATTGAATGTTGCCGTCGAAGATGAGGCCGACCAGCTCCGCGTCCTTGTTAATCGTAGGCGAGCCGGAGTTGCCGCCTATGATGTCGTTGGTCGAGACGAAGTTGAACGGAGTCTTCAAGTCTATGCCAGACCTCTTCTCCGTCCAGCGCGGCGGCAGGTTGTAGGGGAACTGCGCCTTGAACTTCTCCGAGCGCTCGTAGAGGCCGCCGAGAGTGGTGAAGGCGGGAATCTTCTGGCCGTTCTCCATGTAGCCCGCGACCTTGCCGTAAGAGAGCCTGAGCGTGAAGGTCGCGTCCGGATAAAGCTTTGTGCCTTCCGTCTCGAAGAGGGCGCGCGCAATCTTGGCGTAGTTGGCTCGCTCCACTCCCGTGACTTCCGACTCGTAGCGCTTACGTAATTCCCTTGCGCGCGCGTCGATAAGGCGCGCGAGCACAATCATAGGGTCTGTGGATGCCTCTATGGCTTTCTGCCCGCCCGCGGCAAGTTCCTTGCGGTAAGCGGGGTCTTTGAGCTTGGTTCCGTCAATCAGTTCCGCGGCGAGCGCTTCGGGCGTCCTGCCGTTCAGGATCTGTTTGACGAGCGCGTGGTCTGCGCCCAGAAGCTCTACCATGAAGCCTATGGAGTCGGCCAGTTTCAGCTTCTCGAAATCGTCGTACACGGGCGCAGGGCTATAGAGCGAAAGCTCAAGCGAGGCGCGGCGCGCGTCCGTGTATTCCGGCAGCCGCACGGCGTTCGGCTTCTGGCTCTCGGCCGCGAGACGCACGAGCGTGCGCGCGTAAGAGAAGAGCACAGAGTTGAAGCCTCCCGCCTGGTCGAAGATTCGTCTCTCCCTGATGTAAGTGGGAAGAGAGCTGTGAGCGCCGGAGATCGCCGTCCAGGCGTCGCCGTACATCTTCTGCCGCTCGGGATTCGAAGCGATCGATTTCCTGAGCGCGTCTTCGGTTTTGGTCTTGCGGTCTATCAGAGTCTTGTCACGGAGGCCCGCGAGCTGGCCGCGATAGACCTTGAGGCTGTTCTGTATGCTGTTCAATTCGTTCTGAGCGCGGCGCGTCTGCTCCTCGCCCATAGACATATATTTTTTCAGCATGGCTTCGCGCCGCTCAAGCAGCCGTATGATGATCGGTATGCTCGTCTCGCGCAGCTCGTTCAGGTGCGCGACCGTATTCAGGCGAGAGGTGGAGCCGGGATGGCCCGTCACGAAAACCAGCTCGCCCTCCTTTGCGCCAGACTTAGACCACTTGAAGTAGCTTTCGGGCCGCACGGGCTTGTCGTTCTCGTAAACCCTGACGAGCGCCATGTCTATATTGAAGCGCGGGAAGTTGAAGTTGTCCGGGTCTCCGCCGAAGAAGGCGGCCTGAAACTCGGGCGCGAAGACCAGCCGCACGTCAGTATATTTTTTGTAGCGGTAAAGATTGTACTGCCCGCCCTGGTAGAGCGTGACGACATCCGAGCGCAGGCCCGTCGCCTTCAACGATTCGGCCTCGATTGCCGAAATCTCTGCGCGGCGCGCGGTGAAGGCTTCGGCATCGGCCATGCCCTGCTTGACCGCGCCGTTGACGCGCGCGGTCACGTCCTCGATGCTTTGCAGGACGTTCAGCTCAAGGCTGGGCGCTTTCACCTCTTCGCCGCGCGTGCGTGCGACAAAGCCCATCTTGGCATAGTCTTTCTCAGGCGTGCTTATCTCGCCGACTATATCTTCCACGATGTGATAGTTGGTCAGAACCAGCCCGTCAGCCGAGACGAAGGAGCCGGAGCCGCCGTTATTAAAGCGCACGCTTGCCAGCTGCACTTTCTTGAGCCACGCGTCTGTGACTTCAAATCCATACTTTCTCTTAATCTCTTCGCGGGGCACGTTGTTGAACGTCCACATGCCCTCGTCTGCCAGGGCGAAGCCTCCGCCCAAGCTGGAAAACATCAGAAGCGCGGCCAGAAGCGCGCATAGGGTTTTTCTTAATCTCATCTTATCCCTCAAAATTTAGGTTTGAACGGGGGAATGGCTACGAGTGTTCGCGTTCCTCATTTGGATGCAGAAAATAAGTAACGGTTGCAGGCGCTAACTGTCAAGGCAGGACGCAGGCGAAAGCTGGGGGCCGGGCGGCGGGCGCAGGGGCTCCGGGAAAAGAAAGAGAGCTGATTTTTCTTTCCCCGGCCCCAGCCGCCGTTCCACTTTTTTCTTCTGCTTCCAGCCTTCTTCCTATAAAATGCGCGGCCATAAAGCGTATGAAGTGTCTTTCATGTTCACAGGAGATACCTGGCGAGCGAGTGGTCTGCCCCTCTTGCGGGACGGCGGTCGCAGATAGAACCGCGCCGACCTTCATGAAGCAGTTGAACTCCGAAGGTAAGAGCGGCGCAGTCTACGAGCGCCCGTCGAAAATCCCCACGCGCCCCACGTCCACCTACGAATCCATAGACAACTCGCGTTTCGTTCCCGGAACCATACTGGCCGCGCGCTACCGCATAGCGGGCCTTCTGGGCCGCGGCGGCATGGGCGAAGTCTACCGCGCAGACGATCTCAAGCTCGGCCAGCCCGTCGCGCTTAAATTTCTTCCCGAAAGGTTATTGAACGACGGCGCTGCGCTGGCTCGCTTTCATAGAGAGGTCAGGGTGGCGCGTCAAATCTCTCACCGGAACGTCTGCCGCGTCTACGACATAGGCGAGGTGGACGGCCACCACTTCCTCTCTATGGAGTACATAAAGGGAGAGGAGCTGGCCTCCCTGCTTAGACGCATAGGGCGGCTGCCGCAGGACAAGGCCGTGGAGATCGCGCGCCAGCTCTGCGCCGGGCTCGCCGCCGCGCATTCCAACAACGTTCTGCACCGCGACCTGAAGCCTTCCAACGTCATGATTGACGAGGAAGGAAACGTGCGCGTCACGGATTTCGGGCTCGCGGGGCTGGCCGAAGAGTTCCGCGAAGAGGAGCGGCACGCGGGCACGCCCGCTTACATGGCTCCCGAACAACTGAACGGCGAGAACGCCTCCATTCGAAGCGACATTTACAGCCTGGGGTTGGTGCTCTACGAAATCTTCACGGGCAAGCGCGTCTTTGAGGCAGCTTCGCTGGCGGAGCTGATAGAGATACGAAGGAGCGAGACGACGCCTGCGAGTCCTTCGAGCCACGTCAAAGAGATTGACCCGGTGACAGAGCGCGTCATACTGCGCTGCCTTGAGCGAGCCCCGGAGAAGAGACCGTCTTCCGCGCTTTCGGTCGCGGCGGCCCTGCCCGGCGGAGACCCGCTCGCCGCAGCCCTCGCCGCGGGCGAAACTCCTTCGCCCGAAATGGTCGCCGCCGCGCTCAAGGAGGGCGCGCTTCGTCCGTGGGTGGCATTCGCCTGCCTGGCTGGCGTCTTCATGTTGCTTGCCGCGCTCGTGATTGCTTCCAACAAGATGGCAGTCATCAACAAAATACCTCTGGGGAAATCGCCGGAGATACTCGGCGCGCGTGCAGAGGAGATTGTCAGGAAACTTGGCTACACGGATGCTCCGCTCGACAGTGACCGGGGCTTCTCTTTCGATTCGGACTATTACGAGTACGCGGACAAACAGGGATCGGGTTTCGGCGACTGGGATAAAGTCAGGACGGGCCAGCCGCTGATTCTCTATTTCTGGTATCGTCAAAGCCCGCGCTATCTGGACAAGCTCATACTGGAAGCCAAAAGCGTTCCCGACCCGCCTCTTCACATCTCAGGGCTGACTCATCTTTCGCTGGACACGCGCGGCCGCCTTATAGAGTTCTACCGCGCGACGCAGCAGCTCGACGCTCAATCCGGCGCGGCGTCCGAGCCTGACTGGAATGCCCTCTTCGCGGCAGCCGAGGTGGACCCCGCGAATTTTCAGCCGGCCGAATCGCAGTGGGTTCCGCCCGTAGCCTACGACACGCGCAAAGCATGGGAAGGGCGGCTTCCGGACCACCCGGAAATTCCACTGCGCATAGAGGCCGCAGGCTTTAAGTCTAAGCCCGTCTACTTTCAGCTCATCTACCCCTGGACGAAGCCGCGCAGGCAGGAGGAGGCACAATTCACAGGCAGAGAGTGGGCGGCAGTCATCTCGCTCGGCTCCGTGCTGGCGGCTGTATTGATTGGGGCGCTGCTGCTCGCGCGACGGAATCTTAGGCTCGGCAGGGGCGACCGCAGGGGCGCTTTCAAGCTGGCCTTCTTCGTCTTTTCCGTCACGCTCGTCAGCATGTTCCTGGCCGCGGACCACGTGCCCTCGCTCGGCAGGGAGATTTGGACGCTCTACGTCTCGGCGCGTTACGCCCTGTTTGTAGCGGCGGGGCTGTGGCTCATCTACATCGCGCTTGAGCCTTACGTCAGACGCTCAGCGCCGCGCCTCTTGATTTCATGGAGTCGCCTGCTGGCGGGCGATTTCCGCGACCCTATGATAGGACGCGACATATTGGTGGGGGGGCTTCTGGGGCTCGGCCACACGGCGTCAATCTACCTGGGCTTCGGATTAATGAGGCAGTTTGGAGGGGCCGGAGTGCCTTTGGCCTCGATTAACACCGACTCCCTGCGCGGCTTCCGGGTGATGCTGATGCAGATGTTAGGCTCAAACCTTGTGCCGAGCATCTTCGCCGGACTGGCCTATCTCTTCTTCCTTCTGCTGATGTACATCATCGTCCGCAAGCCGCGACTGGCGGGCATACTGATGTGGCTGACGATCCTCACCATACAGATGCTTTTCTTCGCCCGGTCGTGGCATCTGGTCGTAGGTAATCTGATTATATCCACGCTGCTGACGGTGACGGTGGCGCGCTTCGGTCTGCTGGCGGCCATTACGTGGCAGTTCTTCTTCCTGCTCACTTTTACCTGGCCCCTGACGCTCAATTTATCGCAGTGGTATTCGAGCGGAACAATCTTTGCGCTGATGGTAATAGTCGGCCTGTCGCTCTACGGCTTCTACACGTCGCTCGCTGGGCAGCCGCTCTTCCGCGAAGGGATTTTGAAGGAATGAGAGGGGCCGCAAATAGAGAGAGCGAGCGCGCGAGCGCGCCTCGTCTCATAAGCAGAATCGGGAGGGTCATCAGGGGAAAGCGTATGGATAACGATGTGATTGCCGAAAGGTTCAACCGTCTGGCCGATCTGATGGAGATACGCGGCGACGACGCGTTCCGCACACGCTCTTACCGCAACGCAGCCGACATGATTGAGACCTGGCCCGTAGAGATGGAGAGGCTGGCGCGCGAAGGCGGAGCCAAAGCCTTGCAGGAGATTCCCGGCGTAGGCAAGGCCATTAGCGGCAAGATAATCGAGCTTGTAGAAAAGGGCACCTTCGATGCCTGGGAGAAGTTGACGGCAGAGACGCCGGAAACCGTGCTGGATCTCCTGAATGTCAGCGGCGTCGGCCGAAAGACAGCCGCAGTCCTCCACCAGAAGTTCAAGATAGCGTCGCTCGACGACCTCAAAAAATTTGTCGCAGGCGGCGGGCTCGAACTGGTGGACGGCATAGGCGAAAAGAGCGCGGAGAGAATCCGCAAGAGCCTCAATCTTAAAATGAGTACTGAGTGACGAGAACAGTTTTCAGTAAAGAGCAAGCCGCTCTTTACTGAAAACTGAAACTGAAAACTGTTCTCGCTCTTTAGTCTGTTATGTGAATCTGCTCTTCGACTCTGGGGTGGCGCACGAAATATGCTACCACAGCGGCGCAGGCTACTATGAAGGCAGCGATTGCGCCCCACAGATACTTCAGGCCGTAGTTCATATCCGGGAGCCTCGTGCCCGGGTCAACGGCTGTTAAGAAGAGTATGAACAACCAGACTGCAATCGCCAGGGCAGCGAGCCCGACGATTCCTACTGCAATGTCCGTCATGCTTTTCATGCTGCACCTCCCGCTTTTTTAGTGCGGATTTTTGTGTTTGCGTTTCGGATACGAGAAAGATAAGGCCAGAGGCTACGCGACCTGTTCGTCAGGCGGCTTTGGTTCGCCTCATGGCCCGCGTGCCCCGCATTATATCAAAGTTGTCCCGGGAAGTGGGGGCGAAGCCCGCGCGCGGCTTTCGTAAAAAGGCTATCCGGCAATCTCGCGCCCGATTCCTCTCTTTCTTTTAGACCAGTTTTCTCTTGCCGCAACCGACGCACGACTATTGACTTCGCCGGCGCGCTTGGCATATTTTTTCCCCGCACAAGGGGCCGGCGTTTTTCTGCGACAGGCCGTAGCCTCGCGCATAACACTCTCCGATTCGGTCGTTCCGACCGCAGCAAACAATTCCTCGAAGGGAGGCGAAAGTAGCAATGCTTCGCAACATAAATTCGCTTTACCGTTTCAAGCTCGGGAAAGTCCTGCCGGTGCTGGCCGCCTGCCTGTGCCTGGGCGTCCTTACCACAAACGTCTCGGCGCAAAAGCCCGGGAAAGACGACCAACCCTGCTTTAGCGAATACAGGGGCGTTCAGATTGGCATGAAGATTGACGAGGCGCGTCTGAAGCTGGGCAAGCCGAAAGAGATGGCGGAAGAGGCGGACATCTACAGTTTCGGCGATAAAGAGTCGGCGCAGGTTTATTACGACAAGACTACTCAGAAGATTACGGCCATCTCCGTAGACTACGTCGGCGCAACCGGCGCTCCCGAATGCAAGAAGGTGACGGGAGCCGACGCGGACTCAAAGGCCGACGGCTCGAAATTCAAGCTGATTCGTTATCCGAAAGCGGGTTACTGGGTCTCTTACAATCGCACCGCCGGCGCAACTCCGATCGTCACCGTGACGATGCAGAAGATACAGTAGAGCCTTTTTCCGAGCCTGGATGAAGCGAAGGCGAATACCACTCTCTCTCCCTATAGCCTTCGCGCTACTTCTGCTGATGGCTCTGGCGTGGGTCGGCGTGCGCCGCCTCACGCACGGGCTCCTTCTGGTGAGCGTGCAACCGGGCTATACAGACAATGTGCGAGCGCCCGCGCAAGGGGCCGCGCTTTATCTACTGGACGAAGACATGATAAAGCTGGCCGTCGTGAAAGAGGGCGAGACGAATTCGCTCCGGGAGAAGGTTTACAAAGAGAATCCGGGGTTGCGCTCGCTGGCCGGTTTAATGAACGCGCGCAGGCGGGAAGCCTACTCGCTCGGGCCGGAGGTCGCGGACTTCATGGAACAGTCCAGGCCGCTCTGGGAGCCGCACGTAATTCAGGCAGGGAAGACGGATGCTGAAGGACGAGTAACCTTCACGGGGCTGAAGCCGGGAGATTACTGGCTGATGGGGCGCGTGGATACCAGAGGCGGCGTGGCTTTCTGGAATCTCGCGGTTAAGGTCGGGCGCGGGACTTCGAGCATCACGCTTGAGCCCGCGAACGCACTTCAATGCTCAGGCTGCCGGTAAAGAGAGGCTACTTGGTGAAGGAGAAAGTGGAGGCGCCCTTGGCTTTCCACTCGCCGCTCATCTGCCTGCCGTTTGCGGCAATCACGCCCCTGCCCACTCCGAGCGAATAGCCGCCCGGCCCCTTCTTGACATCCGTTTCGCGTATGATTATCTCGCGCGTCTTGAGGTCTACGACGCCGGCGACGTTTATCAGGTGCTCGCCGGCGGTCATGGTTCCGCTAAAGGTCTCTCCCATGTGGGTTGTGATGGTCAGCGTGCGGGGCTGCCCGCCCGCCTGGCCTTCCCACTTGCCTACCAAATCTATGTAGCCGGACGGCACGCTGGAAGGCGCATTCGCAGTAGAGGTGTTTGAGGCATTAGCGCCCGCATTTGTGTTCGTCTGCTGCGCAGACTGGCAAGCCGAGAGCAGAAGCGGCGCGACGGCCAATGCGGCCGCGAAACGGGACGCGCGTTTAAGAGAAGGGTTCTGCATAAGAGAAGGTTTCACCTGAATGTCTGACACAATTACTTGAGGCCGGTGGCGGCTACGGACATTGATTCCGCCTGACGCTTGACTATGACCATCGTGATGTCGTCAGCCGCGGGCGTGCCCTGCGCCCACTTCGAGAGCGCGGCCTCTATACGGTCGCGTATGCCCGAAGCGGAGGCGTCCAGGTTGCGCGCGATTACTTCGTAGAGTCTCTGCGCGCCGAACTCCTCTCCCCCGGGATTGAGCGCCTCGGAGATGCCGTCCGAATAGGCCACCAGCACGTCGCCAGGCTGAAGCTGCGTGTGGCCCTCTTTGTAGAAGGCTTCGGGCATTATCCCGAGCGGCAGCCCGCCGGATGCCAGGTGCTCCACGGTGCCCGCCGAGTGGGCAATGATTGGCGGATTGTGTCCGGCGTTGAGAAACGAAAGCGCGCCCGTCTCCGCGTCTAGCTCCGCATAAAAGAGCGTCACGAAGCGGTTGGTCGGAGTGTTTTCCGCCAGATAGCGATTGACTTCAGAGATGCTCTCTACGAGCGAGTGGTTTGAAGTGGCCTGCGCGTGTATGGCCGCGTGCAGGCTCGACATGAGAAGCGCCGCGGCAGTTCCCTTGCCCGACACGTCGCCCAGGGCAATGACCATACGCCTGTCCTCGCGCTCGATGAAGTCGTAGTAATCGCCGCCTATCTCGTAACAGGGAAAGCTTATGCCCTGAAGCTCGTAGCCGGCAACCTGCGGCGGCGCTGTGGGAAGAAAGCGCTGCTGTATCTCGCTCGCCAGTTGCAGCTCGTGCTCCATCCTCTCGCGCTCCATCTGCTCTTCCATAAGGCGCGCGTTCTCTACGCGTATGGCGGCCACGCTCGCCAGAGTTGTGAGCACCTTCAGGTGGTCTTCCGTGAATCTTCCTTCGGCTATGGGAGAATCCGCGTAGACTATGCCGAAGACGTTCTCGCCCACCCCCAGGGGCACGGCCAGAACGGAGCGTATGCCCTGAATCGTCATCGTGCTGGACATGAAGCGCGGGTCGTGCTGCGCGTCCGACGTGAGCACGGATTTACCCTTGCCCACGACCTCTTCCATGATGGTGCGGCTGATGCGAATCTCGCCTATCTCGCCCTGGCGGTCACGCAGGCGAGCCGCCGCAACTTTAAGCTCCTCGCTGCTGTCTTCTCTCATCATGATGAGGCAACGGTCTGCCGGGACGGCTTCAAAGACCAGCAAAGCGATCTGATTAAGTGTCTCCGAGAGCGTGGCCGAAGCCAGAAGCGTCACGCCCACTTTGCTTATCAGGGCCAGCAGGTCGCCCTGGCGCGCCACCTGCCTCGGCATGCTGTGGTCGTCCTGCGTGCGCGCTCCCTCAATCGCTTCCAGCAGCCCGGAGGTGGTGCGGTCTGAGGAATTGAGCGCGATGGTGGCTTCCGGCACGGAGTCGGTCGCCTCCGTAATCATGGTCGCGCCCATGGTAGAGATGGAGCCGTCGCTAAAGACTATCTCGGTCTCGCCAATCTGTACGCGCCCGCCCGCCGTTAGCGGGACAGTCCCGTCAACGGCCGCGCCGTTATAAAGCGTGCCGTTGGCCGAGCCTAAATCCTGTAGAAAATACTGATCGCCTTCGCGCCTCACCTCCGCGTGGACGCGCGAGGCGAACGGGTCCGGGATACACAGGTCGTTACGGGCCGAGCGCCCGATGGTGATACGCAGACGCCCCAAAGGAAAAGTGTCGGGCGAACGGTCGGGGTATTTAACAATCAGCTCTGCCATATCCGGTAAGAAGCTCTTAAAACATTCGGCCCATAATAATAACAAAAGCAATGCAGAACTCAGAGCGCAGAATGATGAATTAAGAAGCGAACGGCTTTACTTCTGCACTGCTGCGCTCTGATTCCTGCATCGCCCTTATAACGTTATGCGTAAGGTAAAAGTTTACTGGTTGCGCCTGCGGCGCTCGAACAATTCTTTATCAAGCTCGCGCAGGTGCCTGTTTGCGTCCGCCGCCCTGGGCCCCGTTTGCGCGTACTGGAAAAGCTCGTAGGCGCGTATCAGCTCGGCGCGGTTCATCTTCCTGATGTCTTTTCCTTCGATTATCTTCATCGCCGTGTTGTAGCTGGCTAAGGGGTCGTTCTTCGGCCTGGCAGCGCCGCCCGTGCCGGCCCTGTCGCCGCTCGCAGGCGGAGCAGCGGTCGTGCCCGCACGCGCATTGGATGACGCGGTGGGCTGCGCCGTCTCCGCGCCTGCTGCTCTGGCTTCTTCCTCTGTGGCGGGCGAGGTGGAGTTGCGCGCCTCACCGTTATTTGATGCGGACTCCTTGGCCGACTGAGCATCAAGTTGTTCCTTGGCCACGCGCGAAACTTCGGGCGAAGAGGAGGAGGATAACTTTTGATAGATTTCGCGTGCCTCGTCCGTGCGGCCCACGCGCCTGAGCGCGTCCGCGTAGCGTAGCAGCGTCTCTTCATTGCCGGGGTCGCTCTGCACGGCCGCACGATATTCGTCAATCGCCTCGTTTACAGCGCCCGTCCGCTCAAGCGCCTCGGCCAGCATCCTGTGCGCCCTGGCGTTCGACGGCTCAAGACGTAAAGCGGAGCGCAGGCGCGAGACCGCCTCAGCCGTCCGGCCTTCGGCCAAAAGAGTTTCAGCCTCGGACAGCTTTTCTTCAATCACCCGCTGCCGGTCGCTAGCGGAGACGGGCGCTGTCTCGCCCTGCACACTGCCACGGCGCGAAGAGTATAGAGCGAGCGCACCCACTCCCACGGCCAACGCGGCGAGCGCCATTCCCGCAAGCAGGAGACCGGGGCGAGTAGCCTTTTGCTTCGCGGCCGCAGGCGACGAGGCGCGGCTAGCGCTTTCAGCGCCGTCTGCTTCGACAACCACGGCTTCGCGCGAGCCATTCGCAGGGACGCTCCTTGCTGCTGGCGAATCTACTCTTGCCCGCTCCGCATCATTCCCTGTCGCAAGCGCGGTCGTCACGGGCGCGGCGGCGGCTTCATTATCTTCCAAGGCCTGCGCGTTACCGGCTGCGGTCTTGGACGGCGCAGACGGTGCCGGGCGGCGAAGTATGTTCTCCAACTCGGCGCGTCTGACCCTTGCCGTCTCAGGCGCGGAGGCGCTCCCGTCTTCCGTAGGGAATCCGTGTGTGGTGCGTCCTTCGTCCGTCAGCGGGGCAGTCTTTGCGCCGGGGCTCACGGTCTCGCCTGTGGCCCCCGTGGCCTTGAGCGGCGTTCCGCACAGCCGACAGAAGCGAGCTTCCATGGCGCAAGGGGTTCCACATTTGGGACATGGTCGAGACATTACGGCCTTCTATTCAAGGGAAGGGCTTCTTCAGGGGCGCGAAGCTCGCGCCTTCTGTACAGGAGTGGGTCGGCGCGCTCCCAGGTCTCGGACGACGACCGTGCCCGCCAGCAGGTCGTGAAGCGCGCGGCCCTGCGCGTTAAATATCGCCACGAGAAAGCCCAGGCCCCCAGTGAGAAGCGAGAGCGGGTATCCGACCAGATGGCGCAGCAGGGCGCGCACTATGCTCAACTCCCCTCCGTCCATCTGCTCTATGCGCAGACCGGTCGCCCACTTGCCTAAAGTCTGCCCGCGCCAGGCCGTCAGCAGCACGAAGTTGAGCACTGTGAAGCCCAAGGCAATCATGAAGCCCATGGTCTCTACGGTGCCGCCGGCGAGCCTTGCGCCGCCGCCCAGAAGGCGCGCAATCAGAGTGCTGAAAGCGACTATCCCCGTCAGCACTATGTAATCAATCAGGAACGCGCCGCAGCGCAGAGAGAAGGGAGCGCGGAATCTCTCCACGTGCGCCTCTATTTGAGCGCGCGCAGCCTCTGAGCTTTTAGGTAACGGCCTGCTTTCAACCTTTGCAGTCATACGATTTTGGATTTTGGATTTTAGATTTCGGATTAGCCATACGGGATTGAAGCTCTTCAAGTTTCATTGCCACTTCAATCCAAAATCCGAAATCTAAAATCCAAAATTGAACTCATCCGACAAGGAAATGGAGCGTGGTTTCGCCCAGACGTAATTTATCGCCCGATTCCAGCACTCGCGGCTGGTGCGGCGCGAGCCTGACGGCGTCGTTAATGACCGTGCCGTTCACCGAATTCAGGTCTTCGATGAGAAACGTCTCGCCCTGACGCCAGATGCGCGCGTGCCGGCGCGAAACCTTAGTTTCGGGGTCGAAGCGGGAAAGGTCAACTTCAGGAAAAATATTCGAGTGCGGGTCGCTTCTGCCTACCAGGTTATTCTCTTTCTGCAACTGGAACTGCGCGTCCAGTTCGGTCGTGCCCGTGACTATGAGCTTGGCCGTGGCGCGCGCCTGCCTGAGCGCGGCAGAGCCTACGCCGACGAGCGGCTGCCTTTGCCCGCAGTGCGCGCAGTAGACGTCGTCTGCCGCTATGCGCCCGCCGCAGAAGCCGCAGAAGACCATCTCTGTCTGAATCGTCTCGCCGCCGAGCTCGGCCGCGGGGGCCGCGCCGTAGGAGACCTGTCCCGAACGAAGCTTCTCAAGATGAGCGATCATCATGTCGCGCATCTCTCCCGCCGAGCGGAAGCGATTTTCGGGCTTGTACTCGACGGCGCGCATCAATATGCGCTCCATCTCCGTAGACATCGCCGGGTTAATCTGGCGCGGGCGCGGGTTCTTCGTAAAGTCGAAGATGAGCAGCGGGTTGTCCTGCGGATCTGAGCCCGTCAGAAGATGAAACATGGTGGCGCCAAGGCTGTATATATCCGAGCGCGGCTCTACCTTTCCACTGAAAAGCTCCGGCGGCGCATAACCCATGGTGCCGACCGCCGTGACGCCCTTCTCTTCCTGCTTGACCCAGCGCGCAATCCCGAAGTCTATCAGCATGACGCGGCCGGAGTTGCCGTCGATCATCAGATTGGCGGGCTTCAGGTCGCGGTAGATAATCGGCGGCCTGTGATTGTGCAGGTAATCCAGAACGTCCGCCACCTGTATGGCCCAGTCCGTGATGGTCTTCTCGTCTATGCGGCCATTGGGCGCGTTCCTGAGCCGCCCCGCGAAGTCGCCGCCGGAGATGTACTTCATCACCAGATAAAAGCGCATGGCCTTGTCGTCGTAGAAGTAGTCGTAGATGGTCGGAATCGAGGGATGCTCAAGCGAGGTCAGCAGCAGCGACTCGCGCCTGAAATCATTTATAGCCTTCTCGTGCTGCGAGTCGTCTATGTGAGACTCCACCATCTCCTTGACGGCGCGAGGTGCGCCGCCCAGGTGCTGATCCTTTGCGAGATAAACAGCGCCCATGCCGCCGCCGCCGATTCTCCTGACTATCTCGTAACGGCCATTGAGCAGCGAGCCGGGCTCGAGCTGTTTCGAGCCGCTCTTTCGTCCCCCCGTCGAGCCGGCGCGCTGCGTGTGCGAAATCCCTTCGCCGGATCTACGCATCTCGCCGGTGTCTCTGGCGGGCGCCGCCTGTGCCGACGCGGCTCTGGCTTCGGCAGGGGCAAAGGTTTTCTCAAGCTGGGCGTCGCCCGCAGCATCTGCCTCGCCGCCCGCGCCCGCCTGCGGCAAAGGCTCGAGGTCGGGCGACTCCGCCGTATCGAGCAGCGAGGAGTTGGCTTCCGGGGTCTCCGTGTCGTCAAAGTTTCCGTAAGAGGCGGGAGCGGCTGAGTCTTTCGCGTCGGGGCTTTCCGTCACGTCCGGCTCTGAGGCCTGCGCTGCCTCCTGCTCCGAATAGCTCTGAGCATCTGCCTTGTCGGCACCATCGCTTTCGGATGCCGCGTCGGACAGGGCTTGGCCCGGTTGCGCCGCAGCGAGCGCGGGCTGAGCCACGCCGCAGTTGCCGCAAAATGGATCGTCGGGCGCAATCTTTGCGCCGCATTCATGACAGAAGGACATCCCGGTTACAATTTTGGATCTTGGATTTTAGATCTTGGATTCGTGAGATGGATTGAAGCTATTCAAGATGAGCCGTCACTCCAAAATCCAAAATCCAAAATCTAAAATCCAAAATCTCCCTACTTGACTACGTGGAAACGTAAAAACGTCTTGCCGACGATTATCTCATCGCCGTCGCGCAGCGGGTGCCTGTCGCCCGGCAGGAGCCGCCGCCCGCGATTAATAAAGGTTCCGTTCGTGGAGCCTAAATCCTCTATGTAGTACTGGCTGTTACGGTGCAGGATGCGCGCGTGCCTGCGCGACACCTTCGCCTCAGGGTCGTCAGCGTCCAGGTCCACGTCGGGGAAGATGCCGCCGTCCGCGTCCCAGCGCCCAATCTGCGATTCGTCGTCGCTCAGTGGAAACTGCTTTCCGGCTGAGCGCCCGCGCTCGATGACCAGCTTGGCGTGCGTGCCGTCAACGGCACCGACTGCGCCCGGAGCAGCAGCGTAAGCGGCTACCTTCGCCACCTTCGTCACTTCCGTCTGCTGCTCTGCTTCGGCCTGTCCGGCAGAGGCAGCAGCCAGAGCCACCTCGGCCTGCTCGGGCTTCTTGCCGTTGGTTTCCCCGCCGGTATCGCCCGTGGCAGAGGACTTCTTCCCGCGCGCTGCTGCGGCCAACGGTGCGCCGCACTCGTCGCAGTACTGTGAGCCGTCCAGATTTTCCGTCTTGCACCTCTCGCAGGTGGTCATAAAACTTTCCTCTTTGCAGTTCGAGTGGGAGAATCACCGACGCCAGCCCGGCCCGCTCGCTTCCGAAGCGGCGCGCTCAAGGGCGCGCGCTCGCGGTGTGCGAGAAACCGTGGCGTATTGTAGCGCGAAACGAAAATAGGCGGCAACCAACATTAAGAAGCAATCGCCTGACGGGACGAGACATCTAATAATCTCTAAGGAAACCGCAGCCGCTTGAAGCTATTTTAAATCGGAATTCAAACCCGAGGGGGAGGATAAGCAAGATAAATTTGAAGGGGTCGCTTATTCTTTATCGCGACGCCTGCCTCCCGGCACTGTTAATTTCTCCCGCCTACTGTCGTTTATATGTTTTGGCACGCCAGGGGAATATTTGGCGCAGGCGTGCGGCTCACGGCTCGCAGCCCCCGGCCTATTTTGCATATAATGAAACTGTTTCCAGATTTTTAGCGTAAAAGCTTTGCCGGCACGAGCAAGCTTAAAAGCGCCAAGGTTACAGCTTTAGAGCCGCTAATAAGAGTTTTAACGGAACGCTTTCAGCCCGACCGAGTCTCTACAACCCGAAAAGGAATAGGTAAGAGCGATGGCCCTGAGCCGCAAGAAAAAGATAATCATAGCTGCCTCTGCGGGCATAATCCTGATGCTGATTATAGTCATCAGCATCTTCGCCAGCCGCAAGGATGAGCCGGAAGTAACGGTTGTCAAAGTCGAAGTCAGGCCGGAGCTGCGCGCGACCGTGACCGCTTCGGGCGAAGTGCGCCCCGTGCGCTTCATCAACCTGACGAGCGAAGTGGCCGGGCGCATAGAGGAGATTTACGTCAACCCCGGACAGCTTGTGACGACCGGACAGGAGCTTGTGAGGCTCGACCCTACGCAGCTTCAGTCCAATCAGGAGGCGCAGGCCGCGGGCGTGCAGGTCGCAATCAGTGACGTGCAGAACGCGCGCACGCAGGTCATGGCCGCGCAGAATCAGGTGGCGCAGGCCCAGCAGGCATTGACGGTCGCGGAAGCTTCCGTGGCTCAGGCCCGGCAACAGGTCGTCGCCTCGCAGACCAACGTCGACCGCGCTCAGGTGGATGTCAACACGGCGGCGCGCGAGCTGAAGCGCACGACCGAACTGGTCGAAGCCGGTGTCTCTTCGCGTGGCGAATACGATGCTGCGCGCGACCGCTACGACACGGCGCAGGTCGCGCTCCGAACAGCCAGGGCCAACCTAGAAGCGCAGAAGATAGCAGTTCAGGAAGCAATCGCGCGGGCCAACCAGCAGCGCGTCGCCGTGCGTGACGCGCGCACAGGAGTGGAGCGCGCGCAATCCAGCGTCGCGGCCAGCGAAGCACGCGCCAACCAGCAGGCGGCTCTTCTTCGCGGCCAGTCGAGCCAGACCTCTAAGGCGCTGCAACGCTCGCCACTGGCGGGCGTCGTCGCGGACATCCCCGCCAAGGTGGGCCAGTTCGCGATAGCCAACCTCAGCTCCACCCCGCTTATGACCATCGCCGACATGTCCACGATTAACGTTGAGGTCAACGTGGACGAGACGGAAATCGCCACCGTAGAGGTAGGCCAGCCCGTCAAAGTCAAGGTGGACGCCATGGGAGAGCGCGAGATAGAAGGCGTTGTCATGCAGAAGAACCCGCTCGCCGTCGGCAAGTCCGACACGACCGGCTCAGGCGGAATCTCCAACCGCGTCAACGTCCAGGAGGCGAAAGAGTTCAAGGTAGTCATAGAGCTTCGCTCCATGCCCGACGACATGCGCAACGCTCTTCGACCGGGCATGACGGCCACTGCCACCATCACGACCAAGGTCGTGCAGAACGTCCTGGCCGTTCCGCTTCAGGCGATCGTCGAGAAGCCGGCTGCTCCCGCAGGCGCGCAGCCTCAGCCCACGGTGCAGGGCTCTGTGCCGCAGCCCACGCCGCAGGGCAAGCCCAAGGACATAAAGGGCGTCTACATCCTGCAGGGCAACAAGGTGAAGTTCATGGAGGTGCAGACCGGCATCACAGGCGAATCCGACATACAGATTACGGAAGGCTTGCAGCCGGGCGCGGAGGTCATTACAGGCCCCAGCCGCGTGCTCAAGACCTTGAAGGACAACACGACGGTCAAACGACAGACGCGCAAACCCGGCGCTAACACGAACTCAAACGAGGGCAAGTAATGGCTGAAGCGACACTGACGGAGACTCTTACGGAAGCCGGGATTGAGCGCGGCGAGCTTCTGGCGAAGCACGCGGTTCCGGCCTCGCTCATCTCGATGCGCGATATCTGGAAGACCTACGAGATGGGCTCCGAGAAGGTGCACGCCCTGCACGGCGTCTCCTTCGACGTGCAGAAGGGCGAGTACCTAGCCATCATCGGCCCTTCGGGTTCCGGCAAGTCCACTCTGATGAATCTCATCGGCTGCCTGGACACGCCGACCAGCGGCGAGTACTGGATTAACGGCAAGAACGTCTCCGAGATGGACGACGACGAATTGGCCCGCATCCGCAACAAAGAGGTCGGCTTCGTCTTCCAGACCTTCAACCTCCTGGCCCGCGCCACGTCCTTGCACAACGTCGAGCTGCCACTGATT
>DASVVZ010000114.1:0-7107 GCA_036389875.1 Pyrinomonadaceae bacterium | reverse complement strand
TGTCCATGAAGCTTCCCATCCTTGCCTATTCTTCATCGGCCATTCCGGGGACAGTTGGAGATGCGGGCGTAGTGTGGGACGAAAGAAATCCTCTGTTGATGGCCGAATCTATTGACTGCCTGATGAAGGACGAGGGGCTGCGCTCTGCGCTTGGCGAGAAGGGTTTGAAGCGTTACAGAGACCTGTTTACTAATGGGAAGATTGAAGAGGGTTTTCTGGAAGCTATAGGCAAATTAATATAGAGCCTGTGCGTTAATACTCTCTTTCTATAAGGGAATGATGGTACGAATCGCTATTCTGTCACCTAGCGTCTCCGGGGGAGATGCCGTCGGCAACGATGTACTGGGCATGTTCGGCGCGCTTGATCGTCGCGGGCACGAGGTACGGGTCTACGCCGAGTCAGGAAGCCTTGACGGGATAGAGGTCAGGCGAGCTTCCAGGCTCGGGAATTTTCTCAAAAATCCGAACGACCTCTTAATCTATCATTTCTCTATGGGCTGGCAGCCGGGGCTTGAGCTGATGCGTAAGCTCTCCTGCAAAATAGCCGTCAGGTATCACAACGTCACGCCGCCGGAATTCTTTACTAACCTCAGCGCTTCGCACGAACAGATGGGGCGCACCGGGCGAGAGCAGCTGAAGCATATAGCCCGCTCAAGGCACTCGCTCTACCTGTCCGCCTCCGAGTACAACATGCGGGAGCTGCTGGAAGCAGGGGCGGAGCCTTCAAGGAACTTCGTGCTGCCTCCCTTTCATCACATAGACCTGCTGGATTCCGTCAACCCAGACCCGCAGACTCTGGAGACATACGGAGACGGGCAGACAAATATATTGATGGTCGGGCGTGTCGTCCCGCATAAAGGGCACACCAGCCTGATAGAGGCATTCGCCAACTACTACTACAACTACAACAGCAACTCTCGCCTCTTCATCGTCGGCAAACAGGACGAGGCTTTCAGGGCCTATTACGAGCTGCTCCGTCGGCTGGTCTCTACATTGAACCTTGAGCAGTCAGTCATCTTCACGGGCGGAGTGACGGACGAGGAGCTGAAAGCCTATTACATGATTTCTCATCTGTTCATGATAACCAGCCAGCATGAAGGCTTCTGCGTCCCGCTTGTCGAAGCCATGTCCATGAAGCTTCCCATCCTTGCCTATTCTTCATCGGCCATTCCGGGGACAGTTGGAGATGCGGGCGTAGTGTGGGACGAAAGAAATCCTCTGTTGATGGCCGAATCTATTGACTGCCTGATGAAGGACGAGGGGTTGAGGGCGGGTTTGGGAGAGAAGGGGCTCACTCGTTACAGGAACCTTTTTACCAACCGGAAGATTGAGGACGAATTTATCAGGATACTCGGCGGGTTAAGATGAAGAGAGTCGCGGTCGTAGTGCAGCGTCATCACGAGAGCGTAGTCGGCGGGTCGGAAGCGCTCGCCTGGCAGTACGCGTCCCTGCTTAAGGATGTGTACGAGGTGGAGTTGCTGACGACGACAGCGATTGATATATCCGAATGGGCTAACGTCCTGCCCGAGGGCTCAGAGCTAAAGGACGGGGTCAAGGTGCGAAGGTTCACAGTGACCATAGGGCGCACGCCTTACTGGGGTAAGCTGTACGACCGGCTGGTGCTGGATTATCGCCCGCTGGACGCGCAGGGGCGTCGGCAGTTTGGAAAGATTAAGACCAATCGCTATCAGATGTGGAGCCCGGCCTTTCAGGAAGAGTTCATACGAACACAGGGCCCATACTCTGCTTCTTTGATGGAATTTCTGAAACGCAGGTGGGCGGATTACCGCGCGATTATCTTTGTCACCTATCTTTACCCCACGACTTACTTCGGCCTCTCGCAGGTTCCATCGGGCAGCGCGCTGCTGGTTCCCACGCTTCATAACGAAGCGCCCGCATACTTCTCCGTTTACAAGCACGTGGCGCACCATGCGCACTCTATCATCTGGCTGACAGAGGCCGAGCAGCGACTGGGAGAGGATTTGTGGGGGCCTTTACCCGGCCGCGTCGTCTCCATGAGCGTTGACACGAAGCTGCGCACTCCGGCACAGGCTTCAACTCCGTACCTTCTTTACTGCGGGCGCATTGACCCCAACAAGGGATGCCGCGAGATGTTCGAATACTTTATTAGATATAAGAAGGAGTTCCCGTCAGAGCTGCGGCTGTTGCTGGCAGGCAAGGATGATATCCCCGTGCCTTCGCACCCGGAGATAGAGTTTCGCGGATTCGTTTCGGACGAAGAGAAGTTTCAAATGATGGCGGGCGCGCGCCTCTTCATCATGCCCTCTCCGAACGAGAGCTTCAGCATAGTGACCATGGAGGCTATGGCTCAGCGCGCGCCCGTGCTGGCCAACGGCTCGTCGGACGTGCTGGCAGACCACATCAGGCTGAGCGGCGGCGGCAGAATCTACAGCGACTACCGAAGCTTCGCGCAGGCCCTTGGCAGCATGCTCTCAAGCGGCGATGAATTAGCGGCAATGGGCGAGAGAGGAAGAGAGTACGCCGTCTCCAGATACACGGAGGAAGACGTGCGCGACTCGCTGCTGGAAGCGGTGGAGAACTGTGCGCTCACAGCTTCTCCCCGATAAGGATTATGTTTTTCCCCAGGGGCGGCGTGACGGCCGACTCTATGGCCTTCGTGACGTGTAACAGGTAGCGGTCGTAGAGCCTGACCGCCCAGGGTTCCATGCCGGCGGATTTCAGCATGCGATACTTGACGTACCAGGGAATGACGCCCACCAGATCGAAATAACGCGACTTGATGATTTTGAATCCGGCGCGGCGGCACTTGTCCTCAAGCTCCGCCTTGTCGTAGCGGCGCACGTGCCCCACAGCCTCGTCGAAGCTACCATACAGCCACTGTAGAGCAGGGACGAAGATACATATCCGCCCGTGCTCCGAGAGCGTGCGGCGCATGAGCGCAAGCTCTGCTTCGTCTTCACGTATGTGTTCCAGCACGTTTATGTAAAGGATGCAATCGGGCTGGTGCTTGGCCTTGATCTGCTCGGCCACTTCGAGGAACGTCGCGTTGTAGGCTTCGACCTCCACGCTCGTTTTCAAATTCGAGACGCGCAACTTCAGTTGCTCGTACATCAATTCGGAAGGCTCTACCAGCGCGAGCCGCTCTGCCGTAGATTCCAGAAGCAGCTCGGAGAATGAGCCCGTGCCCGCGCCCACTTCAACCAGCCTTTGGCCGAGATGCGGCCTGATGCTTTGAAGTATCCAGCGGTGGTAGTTCACCGCCAGCGACATGGCCTCAAGCTCCCTGCCGGGATAGACGCGGGCGTCACTCATAAAGGCTTGAGTCGTTAGAGGCGGGAGGAACGCCATGCGCGGGGCGGTTCAGGTGGCCGCTCAATTCGGGTCGCTGGCGGAAGGACGCGCCGAAGCTACAGAACAGGTTGAAGCGCAGGATGAGCCACATGGCCTGAAGGCCGTCCCATAAGCCTATCTTCTTTCCCTCGTCGTATGTGCGCCCGTAATAGCTTATCGGAACTTCATAGATGGCGCAGCCGAGCTTGGCAATCTTCGCAGTCACCTCCACCTCGAAGCCGAAACCGCTTGAGACGATAATCATGTTTCGTATTATCTCTCCGCGAAAAGCCTTGTAGCCCGTCTCCACGTCCGTCATGTTGAGGTTCGTCAGGAGGTTGGAGATGAAGACCAGCAGCTTGTTCGCAAGGTAGTGGTAGTAATAGAGCACGCGCGCGGCCTTGCGTACCAGAAAGCGCGAGCCGTAGACCACGTCGGCATAGCCTTCAATAATCGGCTGTATGACGGCGGGAATTTCGTTCGGGTCGTATTCGAGGTCTGCGTCCTGCACGATGACGATGTCGCCGGTCGTCAGGGCGAATCCCGTCTTGAGAGCTTCGGTCTTGCCGGAATTCTTCGAGTGTCGAACGAAGCGAACCTGCGCGTGTGTGGCGGCCAACAGCTCCGCTATCTGGCTGCTGCGGTCGCTCGAACAATCATCTACGATGACTATTTCCAGCAGGCGCGGGACATCCAGGACTCTCTCGACAATGGTAGCCAGCGTCTCCTCTTCGTTGTAAACGGGTATCACGACGGAGAGGCGCGCCGGCGGCTTCTGATTCATCATGCGCTAGTAATCTATTATCGGGCCACTCTTAATTCAAGCCGGTGCGGTTTCCAATCCGTAGAGGCGCAGGCGTAGTTGTCCTCCCCGACTGTCTCTTGCGTGTAGCTGCGTTTCGTGCCGTCCAGTAAAAGCTCCGAGGGGCGTACGCCCTGAGGCAGCAGCAGGCAGACCTGGCCCTCCCGGTTAGCGTTACTTTCATAATTCAGCGTTATGCGCCCGCCCGGTTCGTCGTACGAGTACTGGTAGGAGAGATAACTATCTGTCGCGGGCTGTCGCAGGAAGATTCGCCCGGCGCGCTCCATCAGTCGAACTCTCAAATCCAGTCGCGAGTTGCTTAAATAGACGCCGAAGAGCCCCTGAATAATCGCTGCGCCCATGACGCCCGCGCTCCCTGCGTAATTGGCGCTGCCCCGTGCTTCGCCGCTGCTGTCGTTCCACTCGTAGAGTCCGTTGTTGCGGACGCACTTTCTGGCGACTTCCAGCAGCTGCTTGTAAGCGCGCGCGGAATATCCCCGCTCAAACTCCGCCAGGAGAAACCGCCCCGCGAACCAGTCCCACTGCCCGCCGTTCTGATAAGCATACTCTTCGCTCACGACCGGATGCTTGAAAAAGCCTTTGGGGTAAGGCGGAAGCAGCGTGCCGCCGATGGTAGAAATCTTGTACTGGCGCTGCCGCCGCTCGGCCACTTCAAGGATTCTTCTCACCTGCCGGTCTTCCGCGATTCCGTAGAGGGCAGCGACGGCGTTGCCGCCCATGGCGAATATGTCGGAATCGTCCGGCGCGTTGCCTAGAAGCGCCGGGGTCAATAACAGGTGGAGTTTGTAAAACCCGCGCTCCTCCTGCCACAGATGCTTGTTGACGTTCGCTTTAATCATGGCGGCTTTCGAACGCCAGTAGCCCGCACGCTCCGCGCCGCCGACCGCTTCATATATCTCCGCCAGTTGCGTGGCCGCTCTATAGAAGAGCGCGTTAGTGTAGAGCCCTACGACGGTGGGCGTCACGGAATCAAGGTAGATGGCGCGCTGGTCGGCGTAGGCCGGGCTCACGTCTCCCCAGTCCGCGGTGAAGGCGTTAGTCACCAATCCATAAGAGGCGTCGAACCTCTGCTTCAGAAGGTATTCGAGCGAGTTGTCCAGCCTGCCGAGCAGCGAGCGCCCCCGGATGCTACTGTTCAGCCAGTCGCGGTCGCCAGTGATTCTGAAGACCTGATAAGCGGCATCGACCGCGCTCGTTTCCTGATCCGCCTCTGTGCTGTTTTTGTCGGCAGAGATGACAACGGGCCTGCCTGCCGTTCCGGCTTCCTTACCCTTATAAACTTCTCTGACAAGCGGAGCCCCGGCGCGAAAATTCTGCGCCGCGCCCGCCGCTATCCAGTCGTTCAGCTGACCGTCCGGGCCCTGATGCGCCAGGTGCTCTTCAATCCAGGAGGTCAGGTATTCGACCCTGTAGTAGTACCTTGAGACCGCAACAATCGTGGCGCTGTCCCTGAGCCAGATTTGGGGATAGCTGGCCCCGGCGCCGAAGCCCCTGACCTGATCGTTGTACCCGGCGAAGACCTTCTCGTTGGCCTTCAGGCTGGGATGAAAAAAGTCCTGCAAGCGATTGAGGTCGTCGCTCGCGGAAGAATAGAAGAGGGTGCGCCCTTGCGCTTCCGCCTGCACAGACTGCGCGGGCGGTGCCGCGGCCTGCTGCATGGGCGCTCTCTGCTGCGCCGCGCAAGCCCAGAGGCTCAGGCAGGCTAAGAATAGAAGGGTCGCCCTGTAGGAGCGTTTCATGCTTAATAAATCGGCCTGAAGCGGCGGCGGTATTCGGCCCCGTTGATGAAGTTGTCCGTCACCTGCCGGTAATCGCCCGTTTGATCAAGCAGCTTGAGCCACTGAAGCCGCCCCGCTTCGTCCGGCTCACGCCGCAGCAAGCGGTCGTACTGCATAAAGACAAACCCCGCGTTGGAGTATTTTTCATAGACGGCGCGGCTACCGAGGAACTCCTGCAACACGTCTGCCCGGCTCCGCCGCCCGCCCCTGAGCGCCTCCACAATCTCGTCCCTGTTGGGCAGGCTCAAGCCGCTCGCGCGCATGAGCGCGTCCGTAAATTCTTCGTCCGAGAGCCCCTCATACTTTTCCTTAAAGTCGGCGCGGCTCATCCAGCCCGCGACCAGCTCTCTTTTCATCGCCGCTTCCTGTTCCGGCAGGGGGATGCCCGCGAGTCTTTGCCTGTCCGTGCTCAACTCCTGAGCAGTAGGCTCGCGTCCCAGCACGGCCCTGTAGAAGTAGTACATGAAGTAATTTATGCTGAACTCGCTCGATTGCAGGAAGCCTGTGGAGATGTGAGCGCGGTCGCACCTTGGACTTAAACGCCCCTTTCCCTTCTCCGCCCTGGGACAATTTTTCAGCGTCCCCACCCAGTTGCGAAAGCCGTCTGCGTCGGGCTCGCGTGACAGCACGTCCAGGTACTGCTGGCGAACAAAGTACTCGTCGTCGTCAATCTCGTTTGTGATTGAGACCGATTCGTCCACTTCAAGACGACAGACATTTCCATTGAGGCCATGCGCTTCAACCCAACGCCGCATCTTCTCTTCGTAGCCGGGCTCTTTGACTTCCCACAGGGCCGGGAACCAGTCTCGCGGAAACTGCCCGCTATAGCCGTTCGTAGTCGGCACCCCGCGCATCTGCGAAACCATCATAGCATCTATCTGATACTCGAACTGGTTGCGCACGGCCTTAGGCCCGACCGTCAGATAGAAGCCGGGGCAGCCTTGCGGGAGCTTCTTCGAGAGCCCTTCCAGATAGGTGTTCTCGGCCCTCACGGAAAAGCCGAAGCCGCCCGCCATCTGCTCAAACAAACCGAAGCAAACGGCCGCCAGCAGAGCCATCAGCACGAGCGCCTTCTTCATGATGCTCTGATAACTGAGAATCCTTCCCAAAACGTGCTGTATGAGAAAAGCGAAGACAATCGACATCGGAAGCGCCAGAACTATCACGTAACGCGAAACGGCCCTGATGCTCTTG
>DASVVZ010000113.1:0-1924 GCA_036389875.1 Pyrinomonadaceae bacterium | reverse complement strand
CCGTTCGAGAAGATGTCAAAGTCCGCCAACAACGGCGTAGATCCGAACGAGATGATAAGCGCTTACGGCGCGGACGCCGTGCGACTCTTCATACTGTTCGCAGCGCCTGTAGAGAACGACCTGCGCTGGCAGGAGGCGGGCATAGACGGCGCGTTGAGATTCCTGCGCCGCGTCTACAACTTCACGTGGCGCTGGCGCGACGCCGTGCGCGATGCGCCGGAGCAAGCCCCGGACTCCGCCGCCTTCAGCGCGGAGGCTCGCGCGCTCAGACACGAAACGCACCGCGCCATAGAGCGCGTGACCAGAGACCTGGAGGGCCTGCACTTCAACACCTGCATAGCCGCTCTGATGGAGTTGTCGAACGCGTTCGGCCAGTTTCCGGCCACGCCTGAGAATGCTTCCAACGCAGAGCGCTTCGCGGCGCAGGAAGCCCTGGAAGCGTTGGTATTGATGCTCACGCCGTTTGCTCCGCACATCTCGGAGGAGATGTGGGAGGGAATGGGTCACGAGGGCGGAATACTGACCGGCGACGTTCGCTGGCCTGTGGCCGACGCCGTGCTGGCGCGCAAGGAGGAGCTGGAGATTCCCGTGCAGGTTAACGGCAAGCTGCGCGCGCGCATACGCGCCACGCCCGATGCCACCGAAGAGACTTTGCGCGAGACTGCGCTCTCGGACGAGAAGGTTCGGGCCTGGACCGAGGGCGGCCAGGTAGTCAAAGTCATAGTCGTCCCGCAGCGACTGGTCAACATAGTGGTCAGAGGTAACTGATTCATCGCTTCACCGGCTCATTCATAAAAATGGGCCGGTGAAGCGATCTTTTGTTCAAGCTGACGCGTATCGACTCGCATGAAGATTAATTTTCCGTCTCATTCAGTCTCGATGTCTCTAAAGCGATGCGCCCCGGTGCTCATCGCTTTTTTTCTGTTCGCCGCCTCGACTTTCTTTGTCGCTTCAGGCGGGGAAACGAAATCGCAGGCGAGGCCGGGGCGCGCGCTCATCATCTCTATGGATGGGCTGGACGCGCGCTACCTGAACCGGCGGGACGAGTTCGGGCTGAAGATTCCCAACCTCCGGCGCTTGATGTCAAAGGGCACTACGGCGCGCGGCGTCGTCTCTATCTTCCCGAGCGTGACCTATCCTGCACACGCTACGATTGTGACGGGCACCAGGCCCTTTAGTCACGGCATCTTCGGCAACGACCTGCTTGAGCCCCCGCCCGGAACTGCTCATAGCCGGGAGTGGCACTGGTATGCGCGGGACATTCGCGCAGAGACTTTGTGGGACGCGGCGAAAAAGCGCGGGCTCAAGGTAGGCATGGTGTCGTGGCCTGTGGGCGCGGGCGCGGGCGATTACAACGTGCCTGAGATTGTACGATTCGGCGGCACGCTGCTCGACACGCTCGCTCGCATGCGCGAGAACTCTCGCCCGCAGGGCCTGCTGGGTGAGATTGAAAAGCGCGACGGGCAGCTTTACTCCAGGGCCGGTAAGGACGAGCAGGATGACATGCGCACGCGAATGGCCGAGTACCTCATCACGGACAAGCGGCCCGAGCTGATGTTCGTTCATCTGGTAGACCTTGACCGCTCTCAGCATGACCAGGGCCCTTTCACGCCTGAATCCTTTGCGATGCTTGAGAAGCTGGACGCTTACCTGGGGCGCATGCTTGAGGCTGCGCGGCGCGCGGGGACGCTGGACGAAACTGCCGTCTTCATAGTCTCCGACCACGGCTTCATGCCCGTCTCCAGGCTGGTTCACACGGGCGTGCTGCTTGAGCGCGCGGGACTCCTGAAGGTGCGCGAGGAAAAGGACGAGAAGGGCACTCCGGTCACGGTTGTGACGGAGTGGCGCGTTCTGCCCTACGTGACCAACGGCTCGTGCGCGATTCTACTCAAAGATGCTAATGATAAAGATGCTTTGAACAGAG
>DASVVZ010000112.1:0-4829 GCA_036389875.1 Pyrinomonadaceae bacterium | reverse complement strand
AGCGATGCAACGGGCACAATCATAGACCAGGCGGGCAGGATGGCCCGTGTTCAAGCCAATCGGCTCTCTATACGTTACGGCTTGACCCGCAGCACCAGCGGCATGGGCTTATCCGGCGCGGCTGTCGCGATCTCGCGGTTGAAGCGTAGCGTTGTCCCGTCGAACATCCACCCGCCGTCGCTGCAGCGCGAGCCTGTTTCTATAGCCTTCCCCTCGCGCACGCGCAACACGTTCGCCGTCGCCTCGCGCTCGGCGCGGTAGCGGAACGCGCGGCGCCAAACGGATGTAAGGTCCGTTCCCAGCTCATTCACGGGCGTGTTCACATCGCACCGGGTGAGGTTGTAAAGCTCTTCAGCTATCAGGCGATCGTGGTCTACGGACGCTGCGAGCCATTTCGTCGGAAAAACCCGCGCGCCATCATCCCGGTAAGAAGCCGTCTGATACTGAAACGCCTCCAGCAGCGGCCGCAACTGGTCGCGCTGCTGCAACTCGCCGAGCCAGGACGGCGCGGGCAGCGCCATTTTCCAGGCGACCGCGTTGATCATTCGCGCCATAGACAACGCGGCCGTCTGCGTCATCATCTGCGGATGCCCGTCCAGTGTGCGGGCGAGCTTCCACACGGCGTGCAGGTCGTCCCACGCCGCCGGGTCGTTTGCGCGAGCTTTCACCAGGGCGCTAGCCACGAGCGCCCTGGCCACCTTCAACTGCATAGTGCGCCTCGCATTAGCTTCGTCGCCGCCGCCAATTCCGTCTTCGCGCTCCCAGACGATCTCCTCGCGCAGAAGGAGATCTCGAATTGCGGAGACATCTGGGATCGGAGGCGCCTCTCCGATGCTGAGCTCGCCGCGCGTTATCTCGCGCGTTACAAAATCTTCGAGGGCTTTGTTTTCCGGCAACGCATTGCCGAGCGCCGTCAGCTTCACGGACGCATCATTGGCCTTCAGCGGCGGCCACCGCTCGGCGACCCCGTCAAGCGACCCCATCCCTCCAGGCCACGGCCTGGCGGCCGAGGTGGCGACGGCATCGTCGTTCCGTAACCACAGGGCAACCGATGCGACGAGTCCAATTGCGACTACGGCTATCAGCATTGCTTTCTTCATCGTTCCCTCAGATTAGAATCACCGCCCGGCGAAAAGCCATGGCGAACGAAATCTACACGACTGTTGCTGGAAGACCGCGAACGGCCGCCGGAGGCCACCGACATAGGTCGTGCGACCTGAGCGAAGGGGGTCGTTCCGCTTGAAATTACATTCGTCTTACAATACCTGGTTTGGACGCATTCTCATGCCTCATCCTAATAGAAGTATTTGGCATTGGCATCCAAAAAGTAGACTTTTCGCTCAAGAGTTGAAGCGGTACTTCTCGGACATAGTACTAATCAGTCACTCTCCTCAATTGATTCTCTCTATAAAAGCAAACATGGCTAAAGTATCTTACATGCCATGCGTGGAACAATTTGATAAAGCCCTTCGATCTCTATTTTACGAATCTTTGGGAGGCTTTGGTAAATGGCCCTCCTGTGCAAAATCCAAGCCTAAACTTATTATTTATTTTCCCCCAATTCAAAGGTGTATTGTCATATCCAGAGCATGGACGAAAAAGCTGGAATTCTGTCTTCATACACTAACTGGCGAATATATAAATGATTCAAAATATGAATCCTCACAGCCAAAAACTGGAAAAGCCTGCTTTACGCAGGCTTTTCCAGTGGTGAAAATTTAAGAATACCCGAAACGAAAGATACGCGTATCCCTCAGTGGGTTAATGCGACCCGGCGAGTTTGCCTATGAGGGTGAAGAGGGGGAGGTACATGGCGATGACTATGCTGCCGATGGTTACTCCCAAAAAGCCTATCATGACGGGCTCTATGAGGGTCAGGAGGTTGGCTATTGCTGCGTCAACTTCCTGCTCATAGAAGTCTGCTATCTTGCCGAGCATGGCGTCGAGCGCGCCCGTTTGCTCGCCAATGCCTATCATCTGCGCGACCATGTGAGGGAAGACCTCTGTGGCTTTCAGCGGATCAACGAAGCTTTCGCCGCGTTCTACGCCGGCGCGCACTTTTAGAATAGCTTCTTCGATGACAACATTGCCTGCGGTTCTGGCGGTGATGTCCAGGGATTGCAGAATCGGCACACCGGAGGAGAGCAGGGTTGAGAGGGTGCGTGAAAATCGCGCGACGGCTATCTTGCGCAGGATACCGCCGAAGAGCGGCACCTTCAGCGTCGTCCTGTCAATTACTTTGCGGCCGTTGGGCGTCCTGTAGTAAGCACGCAGCCCTATGCCTGTGCCTATGAGGGCGATGAGGATGGCCAGGCCGCCCCAGCCTGCTATGAAGTCGCTGATGCCCACGACTATGCGCGTCGGGAGCGGCAGTGCCTCGCCGGGCCCAAGCAGCCCCATGAAGATATTCTGAAACTGCGGGATGACGAAAATCATGATGACCGCTATGACGGCCACGGCTATGACGACGACCGCCGCCGGGTAAATCATCGCGGACATAACGTCGCGCTTGAGCTTGACTATCTTTTCTATGAAGGTCGAGAGTCGCTGGAGGATGATGTCCAGAATACCGCCCGTCTCGCCCGCTTCCACCATGTTCGAGTAGAGCTGGTCAAAGACCTTCGGATGCCGGGCCATTGCCGCCGCCAGCGTGGAGCCTTCTTCAACGTCCTGCCTGACCTGAAGAAGAACTTGCTGAAAATGCTTGTTCTCCTGCTGTTGAGCAAGTATGTCCAGGCACTGTACGAGCGGGAGGCCGGCGTCAATCATGACGGAGAACTGGCGCGTGAAGATGGAAAGCTCTTTGGCCTTGACCTTCTTGCGTCCGCCAAGCTTCGGGATGCTCATCTCCCGCCCCTTCTCCTTGACGGAGGTGAGCGTGATCTGCTCTTTGCGAAGTATCTGGCGCAGGGCTTCACGATTGTCTGCGACGCGCTCGCCGCCGACGGTCTCGTTCAAGCGGTTGCGGCCTTTGAAAACGTATGTGGGCATAAGTGGAAGACTCCTGGATAAACATGAGTGCCGCCGCCCTAGGAGGGACGGGCGACGGATGACGCTAGAGATTGCGTGATGGCAGAGAATTCGCGCGCCTGCGTGTCGAATGATTCAAGCGGGGCGCGGCAGACTATGACGTAAAGCTTGCCGTCCTGCTCAAAGGCATGGATGCTGGCTCGCACCACTGCGCGGCGCGAAACCATCTGGTCGGCTACGACCTGAAAAACCGCCCGGTCAAGTGCGGCTGAGACGACCGCCGAACTGCTGCTAAGAAAGCGTGCGGCCAGCGCTTCGGCCAGCGCGCGCTGTCCTGCGGCATCAGCCTGCGCAATACGTCCTACGGAGAGACTCGCGTTTGAAGAGAGCACGTAAACGCTGGCCGTGGCGGAGGCGAATCCATCCGCGTCAAGCTTTCGGAAGACGCGCAGGTCTGAGAGCTTTCCCTTACCCTCGGACTTTGTGCCGAGCTGCCAGCTTAGGGAAGGGAGATTAAGAGAGAATGCGCCCGAAGGGTCTCGATAAAGCGCGCCGGCGGGCGAGAGCCCGGAGGACGCTGAGACTAAAGATGAGACGCGCGACGGAGTTGTCGTAGGGGTGTAAGCCGAAGGGCGGTCGAGCAGGTCTTCGCTCGTGAGCGCAGGCGTTGCGCGGCGGCCTGCCTGCTGCGCCGAAGCACCCGAGACGAAAGCGCACAGAGCGAGAGCAAGCATTACGACAAAACTAGTCATGCGAAAGCCGCTCTCTCCCCGTACAAAAGTTTTCCTGTCGTTCTCGACCATCTTGTTCAAAAGCTTATGGAGCGATAAAGGTTAGCGGCCGCTGGGAGCGCCGGGACGCGAGCCGATCGGCCTGCCCTGTGCGTAGGGGCTAGGGTGTGTGCCAGGACGCATGTTGCCTGCGCCCGGAGCGCCATTGCCGTTGCCAGTGTTGACGCCCGAGCCGCGCTCTATGAGTTCCTTCAACTCGTCCGGGTTGGACGAGCGCTGTATGGCTACGTCGAGCGAGATGAGCCGCTTGTGATAGAGCGTGGCCAGCGACTGGTTGAAGGTCTGCATCCCGAACTTCTCCTGGCCCGTCTGCATCATGGAGTAAATCTGGTGCACCTTATCTTCACGAATCAGATTGCGTATGGCCGGATTCGGCACAAGGATTTCCATGGCCATGGCGCGCCCGGTTCCTTCTATGCGCGGCAAAAGCGTCTGACAGAGGATGCCTTCAAGTACCAGCGAGAGCTGAGCGCGAACCTGCGCCTGCTGGGCGGAAGGGAAGACATCGATGATGCGGTTGATGGTGGAGGCCGCGGAGTTGGTGTGCAGCGTTGCCAGAGTCAGGTGGCCCGTCTCCGCTATGCGCAGGGCGGATTCAATGGTTTCGAGGTCGCGCATTTCGCCTACCAGCACCACGTCGGGGTCTTGACGAAGGGCGGTACGCAGAGCGTCGGCGAAGCTGCGCGTGTCGGCGGAGACTTCGCGCTGGTTGACCAGACAGCCCTTGTGGTTATGCAGGAACTCTATGGGGTCTTCAATCGTCAGTATGTGCTCGTGCCTGTCAACGTTAATCTTGTCGATCATGGCGGCGAGCGTCGTCGATTTACCGGAGCCGGTCGGGCCTGTGACCAGTATTAACCCGCGCGGCTTGTCGCAAAGCTGCTTGACGACCGGAGGAAGACCCAGGGCATCGAATGGCTTAATCTCGTAGGGAATGGCGCGAAAGACCGCGCCGACTGCGCCGCGCTGGTTGAAGATGTTGGCGCGGAAACGAGAGAGCCCTTTGACGCCGAATGAAAAGTCCAGCTCCAGATTCTCCTCGAAGCGATGCTTCTGAGCATCGGTCAA
>DASVVZ010000111.1:0-17843 GCA_036389875.1 Pyrinomonadaceae bacterium | reverse complement strand
TTGATGGCGGAGCTTCTCTCGGACATTAAAGCCGGAGATTACGTGGCGCTTCTGGCCTACATTCAGGAGACGCCCGCCAACGACGAACTGCTGCAGGCGATTCGCACGCACCTGAGAGACGCTTTTCGCGTGGCCACGACCACAGGCTACGGGCCGCGCTTCCTGCATTCCACAGGGCAGCTTCACAAGGGAGGCTCAGGCGAGGGAGTCTTCCTGCAACTGACGGACGAAGACCGCACAGACCTGCCCGTTCCCGGCGAGCCTTACACCTTCAGCACGCTCAAACAGGCGCAGGCCATAGGCGACTTCTCCTCGCTCGCCAAGAGAAACCGCCGCGCGATACGCATTCATCTGGGGAAAGACACGCCGGCGGGTCTGAGAAAGCTCCTTGAGCTTTTACAGACGGCCGCAGGGGGCGGCGCTCTATCCGGCTCGGCCTGACAAATTCGTACGGAGAGGTACTTTAATGGCAGCAGACATAGGAATGGCCGGGGTCGGCGTCATGGGCTCGAACCTGGCGCTTAACATGGAGCGCAACGGCTACCATGTCGCCGTGTGGGACAGAGACCCATCGCTGGTCGAAAAACTGATGTCGGGCGAAGCAAGAGATAAAAGGATTAGTCCCGCGAAGACGCCGCAGGAGTTTGTGCTCGCCCTGCGTCGCCCGCGACGGATTATGATTATGGTCAAAGCGGGTGCGCCCGTGGATTGGACGATTGAACAGTTCACGCCGCACATGGAAGCGGGCGACATACTGATTGACGGCGGCAACTCGTGGTTTGAAGAGACTCGGCGGCGCGAATCCAGCCTCAGCCAGCAGGGCTTTCACTTCATTGGCTCGGGCGTTTCGGGCGGCGAAGAGGGAGCGCTCCTGGGGCCGAGTCTCATGCCCGGCGGCGCCAGCCAGGCTTATGAAGAGATAAGGCCAATCTGGGAAGCCATCTCTGCCAAGACAGAGGATGGGCCGTGTACGACCTACTGCGGGCCGGACGGCGCCGGGCACTTCGTCAAGATGGTTCACAACGGCATAGAGTACGGCGACATGCAGTTGATTGCTGAAGCCTACGACATACTGCGCCGCGCAGCCGGCATGGAGGCGGCGGAGCTTGCCGACACCTTCGCAGAGTGGAACAGGGGGGTGCTGGATTCCTACCTGATTCAGATTACTTCTGAGATTTTCCGCGTGCGCGACGACGAGACGGGCCGCCCGCTGGTGGATTTGATACTGGACAAGGCCGGACAGAAGGGCACGGGCAAATGGACTGCGCAGGTGGCGCTGGATTTGGGCGTAGCCATTCCGACCATCAACTCGGCGATCGAGGCGCGATTTCTCTCTGCCCTGAAGGATGAGCGCGTTCGCGCCAGCCGTGTGATAAAAGGGCCGGAGACTGCTGCTGCCGTTAGGACTGACCGCGAGCGCATCAAGCGAATCGTTCACGACGCGCTCTACGCTTCGAAGATTTGTTCTTACGCGCAGGGGTTTAACCTGATTCGCGCCGGGGCGACCGAGTTCAAGTGGAACGTTGACCTGAGCGAGATGGCGCGCATCTGGAAGGGCGGCTGCATCATACGCGCGCGATTCCTTGACCCCATCAAGACGGCTTACAGGCGACAGCCGGATTTGCCGAACCTTCTGCTTGACGAGGACTTCAGCCGGTGGATGCAGGAGGCGCAATCTAACTGGCGCGAATGCGTTTCCGTCGCGCAGGCTCACGGCGTTCCGGCAATAGCCATGGCCGCGAGCCTCGCTTACTTCGACAGCTACCGCACGGAGAGCCTCCCGCAGAATCTGACGCAGGCACAGCGCGACTACTTCGGCGCGCACACCTACGAGCGCGTGGACAAGCCCGGGCTGGGCGCGATTCATACAAAGTGGGAAGAGGCTCTGCCGAAGGAATAAATCCGCAGGGGCGAAAGATGCTCAGGGTATTACCGGCGATTCTGCTGCTCTTTATTTCGCTCTCGACGGGCGCTCTCTCCGGAATCGGAAGCCGTGCGCCTCGGGCTACGCTTCTAAAGGCCGGGCGGCTGCTTGATGTTAAAGGGGGCGCTTACCTTGAGAATCAGGGCGTGCTTATTGAGCAGGGGCGCATCAGGGCGGTGGGAGAATTTGAGAGCGTAAGACGCGGCGCGCCAAAGGATGCCAGGGTCGTTGACCTCGGGCGAGCCGTCTTGCTGCCGGGCTTGATCGATTGTCATAGCCATCTCTTTCTCTCTAACGACGGGCAGGTGGACAAGACGGCCGGGATGACGGAAGAAGAGCGGCTGCGACTGGCGGAGAGAAACGCGCTCGAACTGCTGAGGGGCGGCGTCACGACTGTGCGCAACGTCGGGCATTCCGGCACGAGGGGCGATGCTGTATTACGCGACCGTGTTGAGGCCGGAAGAGCCGCCGGGCCGCGCATCATTCCCGCGACCAGAAAGCTGACGCCACCGGGAGGCCAGCCGCTCGGCGCAGGCGCTGTCTCAAAAGAGATTCTGGCGAGGGATTTTCTGACCGTAAGCAACCTGGATGAAGCGCGCCGCGCCGTGCGTGAAGCTGCGCGCAGGGGCGCGGGCGTGATTAAGATCGTGGTGGATGTAGACAGGAACCTGCTCGGCCTAGATCAGATTAAAGCAATCGTCGAGGAATCGCACAGGCTTGGGCTGAAAGTCGCCGCTCACGCCACGACTGAAGAGGGCGCGCGGCGTGCCGCTCTGGCCGAAGTCGATTCCATAGAGCACGGCACGGAAGCGAGTGATGAGACTTTTCGGCTGATGGCCGAGCGCGGCATCTTTCTGGTGGCGAACGATTATAAGCCCGAGCAGCTTCGCCAAATCTTCGCGGCGAATCTCGCCGCGCAGCCGGCTCTGCGCGCCGATTTTGAAGCGTGGCTCAAAGACTACACTATGAAGACTCCTGCACGTTTGCAGCGAGCCTTGAAGGCGGGAGTCCGCATAGCCTTCGGGTCTGATATGATTTTCGCCTTCCCCGGAAAGACGCGCGGGCAGGCATCGCTTCTCGTGCTGGATGCTCTGCAAAGCGAAGGGCTCTCCACCCTGGACTGCATACGCGCCGCGACCCTGAACGCGGCGGAGCTTATCGGCTGGCAAGACCGCGTTGGCACAATCGAGCCGGGAAAGCTCGCCGACATCATCGCGGTCGAGCGCGGCCCCCTGGAAGACATCTCGGAGCTTCAGCGCGTGCGGTTTGTGATGAAGGGCGGCGTTATTGTTAAAGACGAGCTGGCCGGGCAGGCAATGAATCCTTAGAAACCGGGTGAGCGCAAGATGACATCTCCAACGGAGACTTTCGAGAATCCTTTGCGCGCGGGCGTTCGGCTTGAGCGAGCGGCGGAACCATGCATCGTGACTATCTTCGGCGCGACCGGCGATTTGACGAGGCGGAAGCTGGTGCCCGCGCTCTACAGCCTCATGCAGCAGCGGCTGCTGCCGGCGGAGTTCGCTATCCTGGGATTCTCCAAGCCGGAGATGTCGGACGAGCAATTCAGGGCTCTTCTGCGCGAAGCGTTCGTAGAGTATGGCGATAAGGAGACGTTTGATGAAGCCCTCTGGGAGAGCTTCGCCGGCAGCCTCTTCTACATGTCTGGCGATTTTGCGGACGCCGAAGCCTTCAAGGCCCTGGGCTCGCGGCTCGAAGAGCTTGACGGGGAACGCGGCACCGAAGGCAACCGCATCTTTTATTTCTCTACGGCGCCCAGATTCTTCGGTCTCATCAGCGAACAACTGGGCGAGGCCGGGCTCAGTCAGGGCAAGGGCTGGACGCGCGTCATTGTCGAAAAGCCCTTCGGCCACGATCTCGAAAGCGCGCGCCAGCTGAACACGGAGCTGGCCGCAGTCTTTCACGAAGAGCAGGTCTACCGCATAGACCATTACCTGGGCAAAGAGACGGTGCAGAACCTGCTGGTCTTTCGCTTCGCCAACAGCATCTTCGAGCCGCTCTGGAATCGCCAGTACATAGACCACGTTCAAATCACCAACGCCGAAGCCATAGGCGTCGAAGGGCGCGGCGCTTACTACGAAGAGGCGGGCGTGGTGCGCGACATGATTCAGAACCACGTCTTTCAGGTGACAAGCCTGATTGCCATGGAGCCGCCCGCTTCTTTAAGCGCCAACGGCGTGCGCGACGAAAAGATAAAAGCCATGCAGGCGGTGCGCCCCATCCCTTTGAAGGGCGTGGATGAGTTCGCCGTGCGCGGGCAATACGGCGCGGGCTACGTGCTCGGAGAAAAGGTTCCGGGCTATCGTGAAGAGACCGGAGTTTCGCCCGCCTCTTCGACCGAAACCTTCGCCGCGCTCAAGCTCTATTTCGACAACTGGCGCTGGGCCGGCGTGCCCTTCTACATACGCTCGGGCAAGCGGCTGCCGAAGCGCGTGACGGAGATTGCCATTCAGTTCAAGGAGGTCCCGCATAGACTTTTCACAGACACGGACGAGCCGCTTGAGCCGAACGTCCTGGTGATAAGGATCCAGCCGAACGAGGGCATCACCCTGCGCTTCGGCGCAAAGCTGCCGGGGCAGATGATGCGCATACGCTGGGTCAACATGGACTTTCGCTACGGCTCCAGTTTCGGCGTGCACACGCCCGAAGCCTACGAGCGCCTTCTGCTCGACTGCATCCTGGGCGATTCGACCCTCTACGCGCGCCGCGACATGACGGAACGAGGCTGGGAGATAGTGACGCCCATTCTGGAAGCATGGAAACAGAGCGCGACCGCTTTCCCGAACTACGACGCGGGCACCTGGGGGCCTAAAGCCGCCTTCGAGCTGATGGAGCGCGACGGCCGCCGCTGGCGAAGACTTTAAGAACAGTCCGGACTTGATTATGAAGAGCACGCACACAACGCCCAGGGCAGTTCAGTTGGCGGAGACGCTGGACGTGCAGGCCGTGGAGCGCGAGCTGAGCCGTCTGTGGATGGAGAACGCGGGCGGCGCGGGCGCGTCCGACGAGGAAGGCGCGTTGATGCGCGCGCGCGTGCTCAACCTGCTGGTCTACGTCGCGACGAACGAGGCTCTGGAGGAGGTCAACGAGCTGTTGAGTCACGTCACGAGCGCTCATCCCTGTCGCGCTATTGTCATGGTGGCGGAGCGTGAGGCCGAAGACGTGGACATAGAGATGCTCGTCTCTTCCTATTGCCAGTCCGAGGGCGGGGGAAAGGAGCGGAACCTGTGCGGCGAACAGGTGACGCTTCGTGCCAGGGGGCGCTTCTCGGTCGAGCTGCCGAGCGCGGCGGAGCCTCTGCTGGTTCCGGACCTCCCCGTCTTTCTATGGTGGCGCGACCGCCCGCGACTCAATGATGAAGTCTTCCGCAAGCTCGGCCACGCTTCCGACAGGGTCGTCTTTGACTCGGCCGATTTTCTTGAGCCGTACAGAGACCTTCTGGCGCTCTCCGCGCTTCTTCAAAAGGAGCGCGCGGCGCACACCGGCCTGAGCGACCTGAACTGGGCCAGGCTTACGTCCTGGCGCGGCCTGCTGGCCGGCTTCTACGACGTGCGCGAGTATCGCACGCGGCTTGAGAATGTAGACCGCGTGCGCATCGAATACGTCGCGCCGGAGCATAAGCCGCATGAGATAGCGCCGAAGGCCCTTATCCTTGCGGGCTGGCTGGCGAGCCGTTTGGGCTGGCGCGCCGCCGCCGGGCAAAGCGCGGAAGGGGAAGCGGGCGCTCGCACAATGCAGGTGGAGAGGCAGGGGCGCGCGATAACTTTAGAGTTCCGTAGCGTGGAGCGCCGCGAAGCCATGCACGGGTGGATTGCGCGCGTAGAGCTTTTAGCAGGCGCGGACGCGCCCTCCGCTTTCGTCGTGGCCAGAAGCGAGGACGGGCGCTATCTGGAGACGCAGGTTCTGACGGGCGATGAAAGAGTCGCTTCCCGCCTGCTCGTCGGCGGCGACAAAACGGAGCCGGAGCTGCTGGGCCGCGAGCTTGAAATCCTCGGCCACGACCGCATCTATGAAGAGGCGGTACACGCCGCAGCACTCCTGCTTGAAGCCCTGGAAGGAAAACAAAAGCAGGTCGGTTTGAATCCGCAGATAAATACAGGATGACTTAATCTAATGATTCTGGCTGGTGACATAGGGGGGACGAAGACGAATCTGGCGCTCTTTGAGGAGGCCGCGGGCGGCGAGCTTTCAAAAAAAGAGGAGCGCACGTTTGCCAGTAACGACTACGCTGGGCTTGAAGCGGTCATCAGGGAATTTATCAATGGCCGCCAGTTGCCGATTGAGGCCGGAGCCTTCGGCGTGGCGGGCCCCGTGATTGACGGCGTGTCTCGCATCACGCAGTTGCCGTGGATAATCAGCAGCGCTTCTCTGCGCGGCTGTCTGGGGACCAGCGACGTTTGGGTCATCAACGACCTTGAGGCCACGGCTTACGGCGTTATGTCGCTAAAGGCGGAGCAGCTTGTGACGCTGCACCAGGGCGAGAGGGCGCGCGGGGGGAACATAGCCATCATCGCCGCTGGCACAGGGCTTGGCGAAGCAGCGCTCATCTGGGACGGGGCGCGCTATCACGCCATGGCATCGGAGGGCGGGCACGTGGATTTCGCGCCGCGCAACGAGCTGGAGATAGAGCTGCTCAGGCATCTTCTGACCAAAAAGCATCGCATCAGCTACGAGAGGATTCTTTCCGGGCCGGGGCTCGTCAACGTCTACAACTTTTTCAGGGAGCGCGGGCTGGCGGAAGAGCCCGAATGGTTAAGGGCCGAGTTGGAGTCTTCAGACGATGGTGCGCGCACCATCTCGCAGGCGGCGCTCGCAGGGCGGGCGGAGATTTGTGTCAAGGCTCTGGATCTCTTCGTCTCCATCTACGGCGCGCAGGCGGGGAACCTCGCGCTGACGGTCAAGGCTACCGGCGGCGTCTTCGTAGGCGGCGGCATCGCGCCCAAGATTATAGAGAAGCTTTTGGACGGCCGTTTCGTAGAAGCCTACAGGGACAAGGGGCGTCTTTCGCCTCTGGTAGAGGGCGCGCACGTGGCCGTCATCATGGAGCCCCGTACGGCGCTCGCGGGAGCCGCCAATTACGCTGCGGCGCGTCGTGCCGTATGAGAATCATAAAGGCAGGCGGGGCGAGTGTGGAAGTCTGGCCAGACGCGGAATCTCTGAATGGCCGCGCGGCGGAGCTGTTTACGGAGACGGCTCGCCGCTGTGTCGAAATAGAAGGCTCTTTCAAAGTAGCTCTTTCCGGCGGCTCTACGCCGCGCTCTCTCTACGAGCTCCTGGCCAGTGAAGCTTACGCGCGGCGAACTCCCTGGGCCGAGACTTACGTCTTCTGGAGCGACGAGCGATGCGTGCCTCCCACGTCGGTCGAGAGCAACTACCGCATGGCGTTCAACGCGCTGCTTTGGCGCGTGCCAGTCCCGCCTGGACAGGTTCATCGCATACGCGGGGAGGACGACCCCGATAAGGCCGCTCGTGATTACAGCCGGGTGCTGCGGGAGAAGCTCGACGGGAATCCGCCTCGCTTCGATTTAATCCTGCTCGGCCTGGGCGAAGACTGCCACACGGCTTCGCTCTTCCCGAACTCTTCGGCTATTCTCGATGTGGATAATTATGTTTCGGCCCCTTATGTCGAAAAGCTCAAGGCCCGTCGTCTGACTCTGACTTTTCCCGTCATTAACGAGTCGGCCGGCGTAATCTTTCTGGTGTCGGGCGAGAGCAAGGCAGAGGCGCTGCGCGTCGTGCTGGAAGAAGAAGTGTCGGGCATGGACTACCCGGCTCAGCTGGTTTCGCCAACCGGCGGTGAGCTTATTTGGCTGATAGACGAAGCCGCGGCCGAACGCCTGAGCCCCAGTAAAAAGAGTTGATTGACACTCCGGCGGGGCGCGATTATATTCCGCCACAGGGAGTAAGCGAAGAATTACCTTCTCAAAAGCGGCCTCGTACGAAAATTCGAAAATACGTAATCAGATGAAACCCGCATTGTCACGTCTCCTCATGCTGCTCTGTCTGCTGCTGGCGGCTGAGGGCCACGCTCTGGCTCTTGATAAAGAGAGCAAAGAGGTCTGGACGCGCGTGCGCTCGAAGAACTTTCTGCTGGTCGGCAACGCGAGCGAAAAGGAGATTCGGCGCATGGGCGCGCGGCTCGAACAGTTCCGCGAAGCCCTGACGCGGCTTTTCGCGGGCGCCGGCATTCAATCGACCGCGCCGACGACCGTCGTACTCTTTCGCTCGGAGGAATCATACAGGCCGTTCAAGCCGCTCTACGACGGCGCGCCCGCGAACGTGGCCGGCTACTTTCAGAGCAACACAGACCTGAACTACATCACCATCACGATGGACGGCAACACGGCCGGCCCGGCTGGCACGATCTTTCACGAGTACGTGCATCTTTTCGTGGAGAGCAACCTGCGCGGCCTTCCGCTCTGCCTGAACGAAGGGTTGGCCGAATACTTCAGCACGCTGGAGCTCGCGGACGGCGGTCGCAGGGCCACGGTCGGCAGAGTCAATAAACGCCATCTTAAATTGCTGCGCACGGAGGCGTGGCTCCCGCTCGAAACTCTGCTCGCGGCAGACAACAAGGCGGCCGTCTACAACGAGCGGCAGACGCGAGACCTCTTCTACGCGCAGTCCTGGGCCCTGGCGCATTACCTTGTGCTCGGGCGCGAAGCCTCTGGAGGCCGCCAGTCCGACTTCTACCGCTTCGTAGGTCTCATGGCCGAGGGCCTCCCGCCGGAGGAAAGCTTTAAGCAGGCTTTCCGGCAGGACGTGGCCTCGCTTGAGGGCGAGCTTAAGGAATACGTCAGGCGGGAGGAGCACGCGGCAGAGGTGACGCTCTTTGACAGGCGCACCGAGATTAAGGCCGAAGCGTTGACGAGCGCGCCCCTAACTGATGCAGAGGTGCGCTACTATCTGGGCGACCTGCTGCTTCACACAAACAGGCTGGACGAAGCGGCCGCCCTTTTGAATGAAGCAGTCGGCTTAGACCCGCGACTGGCCATGGCCTACGCCTCGCTCGGCATGGTGCGCATCAGGCAGAGGGATTTCGCAGGTGGTGTTCCGCTTCTGCGGCGTGCCGTCGAGCTTGCGCCCGAAAATTACCTGGCCCATTACTACTACGCCTACGGCCTCAGCCGTCAGGGCATGGATGAGAATCTGATTGTCACGGGTTACGAGGCGGAGTCGGCAAAGGTAATGCGCGCCGAGCTTCTGCGAGCGATAGAATTGCAGCCCGCCCATCCGGAGTCCTATCACCTGCTGGCCTTCGTCAACCTGGCCACGGGCGAGGAGCTGGAGCAGGCAGAGGTTCTCCTGCGTCAGGCCATGCGAATGGCTCCCTCGCGCGAGGAGTTCGCCTTCGTGCTGGCGCAAATCTACGAGCGGCAGCGCGCGTGGGCGAAGGCACGCGAGGTCATAGAGCCTTTGCGTCGCAGCCGCAACCCGCAGCTTCGCATACGCGCCGAGCAGGTCCTGAAGAACATCAACACGACGGAAAGCGAGCTGGCCAGGCTCCGCGCCAGCGGGCTGCTGCCCGAAAACTCTTCCGCTTCCGCGAGCGCGTCCGCGCTCTCCGAGAAGCCGCGCCTTCAGAAGCGCTTCGCGGGCGAGCGCGTGCGCGGGCTCCTCACCAACGTAGAATGCGACGCCTCTGGAAACACCATCCTCACCATACGGGACGGCGAGCGCACGCTGCGCTTTCACAGCCAAAACCTGAGACGCATTACCTTCGTCAGCTACGTGGCGGGCATGGGCCGCTCCATCACCTGCGGCCAGCGCGCCCCAGCCAACCTGGTGCTGCTGACGTACCGCCCGCCTGACAATCTACAGTTCGATGGCGAAGCTGTAGGGATAGAGTTCGTGCCCGAAGACCTCGAATACGAGCCGTAAGGATTGCTTCCGGGGTGAGTTGACAGCCGAACAGCGCCCCCTTTATTCTTTCCTTTCCGGCGCGGGCGCAGCCTCAAAGTACGAAAAAATTCGGGTGCGCTTTACAGTTCAACTTCAGGACACCTCACCTCTCATCAGCCGAAGCGCCGGGCGGGTGTCCTTTTAACAAATCAAAATCTTATGAGGATACAGATGATGAAACGGCACGCGCCTTCCCTCGTGCTTCTGCTCACGTTTTTAATCGGCATTGCTCCCGCCGCCTCCGCCAAAGAGACCTGGACGCAGGTGCGCTCGAAGAATTTTATCCTGATAGGCAACGCGAGCGAGAAGGAGATTCGAGATGTCGCTACGAAGCTGGAACAGTTCCGAGATGTGACTTCGCGGCTGCTCTCGAAAGCGAACTTCAACTCGCCCGTGCCGACGAAGGTAGTGGTTTTCAAGAGCGGCAGCTCCTACAAGCCGTACAAGCCGCTCTATCAGGGAAAGCCCGCCAACGTCTCCGGCTACTTTCAGCCGGGCCGCGACGTAAATTACATCACCCTCACCATAGAGCAGGCGGACGACAACCCCTACGACGTTATCTTTCACGAGTACGTGCACCTGCTGGTGGCCAACAATCTGACCAGCACCCCGCTCTGGTTCAACGAGGGGCTGGCCGAGTATTACAGCACGTTCGAGGTGACGGACGGCGATAAGAAGGCCTGGCTAGGCAAGCCAAAGGGCTATCACGTGAGGCTGCTGCGCGAAGAGAAGCTGCTGCCGCTTCTGACCTTCTTCGGCGTAGACCACGACTCACCGCTCTACAACGAGCGCAACAAGCAGAGCATCTTTTATGCTCAATCGTGGGCGCTGATTCACTACCTGCTGCAGGGCAACGAGGGGAAGCGTGCGCCGCAGCTCAACCGCTTCATAGACCTTGTGGGCGGGGGCGCGTCTATTGAGACCGCCTTTCAGCAGGCGTTTCAGATGGACTTCGCCACGCTGGAAAAGGAGCTGAAGAAATATGTCCAGCGCGACACCTATCCCGTGACCATCGCCACTTCCAGTAGAAAGCTGGAGTTCAACTCCCAGATGCAAAGCTCCACGATGACGGAGGCCGAGGCGCTGGCCACGCTTGGCGACCTGCTCCTGCACATCAACAGGCTTGAGGATGCCGAGGCGCGTTTGCAGCAGGCCGTCACGCTCGACCCCAAGCTGTCAGCCGCGCAGTCCTCGCTCGGCATCATTCGTCTCAGGCAGCGCCGCTACGCGGAGGCAAGAGGGGCTTTGCAGCAGGCTGTGGCCGCGGATCCTCAAAACTACCTGGCCCATTACTACTACGCTTATGTGATTAGTCGCATGGACGCGAGCGAGGGACAGTCGGTCTCCGCCTACTCTTCCGGAGACCTGCGCGAGATGCGAGCTTCGCTCAAAAAGGCCATAGAGCTGAAGCCGGATTTCCCTGAGTCCTATCACATTCTGGCCTTCGTCAACCTGGTCGCGGGCGAGGATGCGGACGAATCCATAAACATGCTCAAGAAGGCGCTGGCTCTCTCTCCCGGCAACCAGAGCTACGTCTTCGTGCTGGCACAGCTCTATATGCAGAAGCGCGATTTTGAGACGGCGCGCAGGCTGGTAACGCCCATGACCAGGAGCGGCAACGACCCGGGCCTCAAAGCCAGCGCCGAAGCGCTCCTTAAATCCATGGCGGATTATCAGGAGCGGCTGGCCCGCTACAACGAGAGCCGCAGGAGCGCTGAGGCGAGCGGCCCTTCCAGTGTTGAGCCGCCCGTGGCCGGAAACCGAGGCGGCGGCACGAATGAGCAGAACAATCTCAAGCCCTATGACGCTTCGACCGCGCTTCAGGAAGTCCTGCGGCCCCTACAGCCGAACGAGAAGCGCGTGCAGGGAATGCTTGTACGCATAGACTGCGAAGCAAAGGGCATAGTCTTTACAGTTCGCGTCGGGGAAGCACTCATAAAGCTGTACGCGGCGAACTTTGAAGACATAGACATAAGCACCTACACGACCGACGTTGGCGGCGAGATAAGCTGCGGCGTACGCAAGCCCGAGAATCCGGTCGTCATCACATATCGCCCTGCGCCCGGAGCGCGCAGGGGCTCTGACGGACAGGCGGTCGCCCTCGAATTTGTCCCCAAAGACTTCGTCCTGAAGCAATAAAAAGAGGTAACGGGTAAGAGAAAGACAATTGGTTTTCTACTACCCGAGACCCTTCCTACGGTCGCTGTGTGCGTTTGTCTTGTGGGATGGCGCGGGGTATGTCGCCATCGTCAATGAGAAGCACGGGCTCTTCCGTGGCGTTCTGTAGTTTGGGCGGAGATGTGCCGCGCAGGGTGGGCGGCTTGCCCGTCTCCGTGCGGGGGATTTTGACTGTGGGGACATCGCCCTTGCGACGCAGGATTGCGCCGCCTCTGCCCGCGACCCACACGTCCTCGCCCCCCTGATAGGCTACGGAAAAGAGGGCTACGCTCGTAATCGTAGGCTGTAGCTCCCACGTCAGGCCGCCGTCCTTCGTCCTCAGGACTCGCCCCTGGTCGCCCGTGATGAGCGCGTCGTCGCGGCCCGCCGTGGCGACGGCGAAGAGATTCGTAGAGACTCCGCTCTCCTGATCCTTCCACGTCTTGCCGCCGTCGTCGGTGCGAAGTATCAGTCCGCGCGCGCCGACTACGTAGCCGCGCGTTGAGTCCGCGAACGTGACCGCGTAAAGCCACTCGCGCAGGCCAAGGTGGGCTTTGATGAAAGTCCAGCTTTCGCCGCCGTCTTCCGTGAGCATGATGGTGCCCTGCGAGCCAACGGCCACGCCGTGTTTGGCGTCCGTGAAATGAATGGCTTCGAGCCACGCCTGCGTCTGCGTGCGCTGATAGTGCCAGGTCTGGCCGCCGTCATCCGTCTTGAGCATGGCCCCGCCAGCGCCCACGGCCCAGCCCAGCTCCGCGTTCACAAAGTAGAGGCCGAAGAGGTCTTCTTTAGCTTCGGTCACGACCTTGGCCCATGTGATGCCGCCGTCGGTCGTGCGCAGGATTGTTCCTTTCTCGCCTGCCACGCAGCCCTGCGCTTCGTTGGCGAAAAAGACAGCGTTGAGCCTTGCCGTAGTCCCGGAGAGGCGCACGACCCAGTTCCTGCCGCCGGAGATTGTGGACAAAATCCTGCCGCGAGAGCCTACGGCCCAGCCTCTATCTTCGTCCAGAAAGAAGATGTCAGCGAGGTCGTCACGCCCGCCTTCCGTGAGCCTCAGCCACTGTAGGCCGCCATCGTCCGTGCGAAGTATCAGTCCGTCCGCCCCTGCGGCCCAGCCCGTCTTGGAGTCGGCGAAAAAGAGGGAAGAGAGCTTCGGGCTCGTCTTGATGTTGAAGGGAAGCCAGGTGGTGCCGCCGTCTCCCGTGCTCAGCACCACGCCGCCGTCTCCCGTGGCCCAGCCCTGCTTATCGTCTATGAAGAAGACCGAAAGCAGGTCGGCCCGTGTGAAAGCGTTTACTATCGTCCATGTCTGCCCGGCGTCCGTCGTGCGAAGGATTTGTCCGGCGTAGCCCACCGCGACAGCCACTTCCTTCGAGATGAAAGCGACGCTCGTCAGCGGCATCTCGCCCGTGCCCGCCACCTTCGTCCATGTCTGCCCGCCGTCGCGCGTGATGAGCAGCACGCCCTTGTCGCCCGCAATCGCCCCCGTCTTCTTATCCGCGAAAGAGACGCTGAAGAGATGCTGGCGCGCGTCCGAGTACTGCACGCGCCACGTCTTGCCGCCGTCTGTAGTGACTACTATGCGGCCGTAGACGCCCACGGCCCAGCCGCTCTGCGGATCCTGCGGCGCGAAGGTGACGCTGTATAGATGGTCTCTGTAGCCGGAATCCCTTTGCGTCCATCGCTCGCCGCCGTTCTCCGTCACGAGCACAGCGCCCCGCGCGCCTACGGCCACCGCGCGCTTCTTGTCTTTGACGTAAAGACCGTAAAGCGTCGTCGTGACTTCGGACTTCTGCGCCTCCCACTCAAAGCCGCCGTCCTCGGTCCGAAGGATTACGCCGTCGGAGCCCACGGCCCAGCCGTTCTGTTTATCCTGAGCGAACTTGACGGAGTAAATCATGTTGCCCTGGGGCCTCGGGTTCTGCCAGAGCCAGCCGCGACCCTGCGACTGTGCGTAGGCGCTCTGAAAGAGAGAGAGCGTGATGAACGCGAGCAAAGCCAGGCATGAGGGAAGCGGCCACGCCGCAAGCCTGGAGCGCCGTCGCGAGCGTAAGTGACAGGGCCGGGTGATTTTTGAGGCGAAGAAAATCATTTGTACAGCATTGCAAAGTGAGGCGACCTTAAAAAAAGGCTTGGGGCCTCGTGCGTCGGGAGAAGAGAATTATAAAGGCGAAACGAAACGAAAGCGAATCACTAGACGCATGGACGGGTATCAAACATGGGCGCGGCGCTGCGCTTTGATTCTCTTTACGGGGCCAAAAGCTTTCTTTCGACTCCGGTCTGACGCGCGGCATTGTTGCGGGCGGCGAGGCGGAAGATATATAACTCGTGGGGCAGGGAACAAACTGTGACTCCAAATGAAAGAGAGATACTGAGACGGTGCTTAAGATCGAGAATATGACGAAAGAGGAGACAACGAACCTCCTCGCGGCAAATAACTTCGGGCATCTGGGATGCGCGCGCGACGATCACCCCTACGTGGTGCCGATGAACTACGCGTTCGATGGCGAGAGCATCTTCTTCTTTACGACCGAGGGAACGAAGACCGAATACATTAACGCCAACCGGGAGGTCTGCTTTCAGGTGGAAGAGATTCGGAGCCCGTCCGACTGGCGAAGCTGCATGGTCCTGGGCCGGGCCGAGCGGGTCACGCTTGCCGATGAGCTTGAGCGCGCCATGCAGGTCATCACCGAGAGCAATCCTTCTCTGACGCCTGCCATCAATAAGACGGAGATTGGCTCGTGGCACCGCATGGCAAACGTGGTCGTCTACCGCGTGCGCGCCGAAGCGCTTTACGGCCGTAAGACTGTTGGCCCGGACGCCGGGAAATAATTCTCCACCTGCCGCGCGGGCGGCTTGCAGCCGACGCCCCGCATGGCGTAACTTGATTCTACCGAAGCGGTCAGAAATTGTTGCTTTCCTCCGGCGCGTCACGACAGAGATAAGTGTGCCGGACTTTCGAGTTTGCTTATTCCCGAGGGAGGAGCTCCATGAGCGCGGACACTTTAACCATTATCGATAACCGTACCGGAAAGCAGTATGAGATACCCATTGAGGACGAAACCATTCGTGCGATGGATTTGAGAAAAATCAAGGTGTCGGACGACGACTTCGGCCTCATGACCTATGACCCGGCCTTCATGAACACGGCCTCCTGCAAGAGCAGCATCACCTTCATAGACGGGGACAAAGGCATACTGCGTTATCGCGGCTATCCGATTGAGCAGCTGGCCGAGCGCAGCACTTACCTGGAGGTCGCCTACCTGCTTCTCTCCGGTGAATTGCCCACCAGCTCGCAGCTGGAAGAGTGGACGTGGCACATCACGCATCACACCTTCATACACGAGAGCATCAAGAAGGTCATGGACGGCTTTAATTACGACGCCCATCCGATGGGGATGCTGATAGGAATGGTCGGCGCTCTCTCCACCTTCTACCCTGAGGCGAAGAACATCTTCGACAAGGATTGCCGCCAGAAGCAGATTTACCGCATGATAGCGAAGGTCGCCACTATAGCCGCCTTCTCCTATCGCCATCGCAAGGGGCTGCCCTACGCTTACCCCGACAACGATCTCTCCTACACGGGCAACTTCCTCAACATGATGTTCAAGACGACGGAGGTTAAGTACAGGCCGGACCCGGTGCTCGAACGCGCGCTCAACGTCCTCTTCATACTGCACGCAGACCACGAGCAGAACTGCTCTACGAACGCCATGCGCTCCATCGGCAGCGCACATACAGACCCGTATTCGGCGCTCGCGGGTGCGGCGGCGGCCCTCTACGGCCCGCTTCACGGCGGCGCCAATGAAGCCGTGCTCAGGATGCTCAAAGAGATTGGCTCGCTGGAGCGAGTGCCGGAATACGTCAAGCGCGTCAAGGCAGGCGAGTTCAGGCTGATGGGATTCGGGCACCGCGTCTACAAGAACTACGACCCGCGCGCGCGAATAATCAAGGACGTGGCCTACGAGGTCTTCGAGGTGACGGGTAAAGACCCGCTTCTGGACATAGCGCTTGAGCTTGAGCGCATCGCTCTTGAAGACGAATACTTCGTCAAACGCAAGCTCTATCCGAACGTGGATTTCTATTCGGGCATCATTTACCAGGCGATGAGATTCCCCGTAGATATGTTCCCTGTGCTCTTCGCCATCCCGCGCACCTCTGGCTGGATAGCGCAGTGGCAGGAGCTTCTCGAAGACTCTGAGCAGAAGATAGCGCGCCCGCGACAGATCTATCTTGGCGCAGATGAGCGCGACTACATCCCGATTGAAGAGAGACAGAAGTAGACAAAGACAAGAGTAAAAGGCGGAAGGTGAAGAACGAGAGACATGGTCTTTCATTCTTCCCTTCCGCCTTTTACTCTCGCTTTGCTCCCGGTCTAATTCAGCCGGACTTCCAAAGGCTGCTGTAGCTTCTCTACCGAGAGAACTAGCCCTCGCGGGCCGCTGACCTGCTCCTTCTTCGGCGTCTGGAAAAATAGCAATCCCTGTCGTCGTTCAGAGGGAGCGAGCGGCGTTCTCACGTCCAGCGCGTAGGCGCGCATGGCCGCCTCAAATTCGGCGCGCGACCGGGGGTTATAGAGCGTTACCTTGTCGGAGCTTAGCACGCGCGAGACTACGTCCTTAACCGAGCGCAGTTTCCACTGCCGCCCCTCCGCATCCCGCAGCCCTAGACGCGCCCGCTTTATCTCGACCGGCGCGCTGCCCTGATTTGTTATCTCCACTTTAATGGGAAGAAGACCCGCGAGCGGAAGGTTGGCCTCGAACAACTCCTGGCTCTCTTCATCCGTGAGAAGAGGCGCGGCGCGCAGGCGCAAGCCTCCCGCCTCGACATCGCTGGCCGTCCCGGGCAGAGGCGCTTCCACGACAGGCTTGACCTTGTAGAGCGAGCCGCAGCCCGCAGCCGTCAACAGTACGAGCGCCGACGCCAGGCAGACCGACAGCCGCATACGCCCCGCGCCGATAATTAATCGCTTCGTCACGCCCTGAAATCTCTCATGCGCCTTCCGCCCCTGTCAACAGGAAACAGGGATAGGGTTTAGGCCTTAGGGGATGGTGAAAGAAAGCGAGATGGATTTTCTTTCCCTGTCCCCCAACCCCTGACCCTCATCACCTATTTTTCCTTTTTACTTTCTTTATGCTACCGTTCTCGCTTTCGTTCGGCGTAACGTTTCCGGCACGCAGGGCCCCATTATGATTAGACCGTATCGCGGCGTTCACCCGCAGATTCACCCTACAGCTTTTATAGAAGAGAGCGCGCAAGTCATAGGCGACGTACACATAGGCGCGGAAAGCTCCGTCTGGTTCAACGCCGTCGTGCGCGGCGATGTCTACTACATACGCATAGGCGAGCGCTCGAACGTGCAGGATGGAACAGTGATACACGTCTCGAACGGCACGCACGCTACTATTCTGGAAGACGAAGTTACTATAGGCCACAACGTGACGCTGCACGGGTGCCACGTCGAGCGCGGGAGCCTCATAGGCATAGGCTCGATTGTGATGGACGATGTGCGGGTAGGAAGCCAAAGCCTGGTGGCGGCCGGCTCGCTCCTGACGCCGGGCACTAAAATCCCGCCGCGCTCGCTCGTGATGGGCTCGCCCGCGCGCGTCAAGCGCCCTTTGTCAGACGAAGAGGTCGCGGGACTTGCTGTCTTCTGGAAAAACTACATCGAGTACACGCGCCATTATCTAAATGAAGTAAATAGTGAATAGTAGATGGTAAATAGAAAGACGGGTTCGTCCATTTACCCTTCGCCATCTACTGTTCAAGGCTTTTCTATCCCTCTATGGTGGAGACGAATTCAGGCACAGGGCTCAAGCGTGCGAGACTCGCGCAACTGCTG